>JAVEEO010000326.1 GCA_030840415.1 Pseudonocardiales bacterium
AGGCCGCGGTGGTCGCGGCGATGCGCGGCGACGAACCGGTGCTGGTGGGTTACGTCGTGCCCCGTCGGGGCGGTGCTGCTGCTGAGCCTGGTGCCGACCTGCTGGAGCTGCTGCGACCGCACCTGAAGGCTTCGCTGCCGGACTACATGGTGCCGGACCTGATCGTGGCGCTGCCGGCGTTGCCGTTGACCCCGAACGCCAAAGTGGATCGGGCGGCGTTGCCGGCGCCGGACTGGGGACAGCGGCCCTCGGGTGCGGAGCGGGTGGAGCCACGCAACCCGGTGGAGGAGACCCTGGCCCGGATCTGGGGCGAGCTGCTGGCCACCCCGACCTCTGTTGGCGTGACCGACAACCTGTTCGACATCGGCGGGCACTCGCTGACCGCGACCCGGTTCGTGGCGCGGGTGGCCGACAGTTACGGGGTGAACCTGCCGGTGCACCAGATCTTCGCCCACCCCACCATCGGTGAGCTTGCCGAGATCGTGTCGGCCGATCCGGACTTCGGGCGCACGGAGTCCTCGGGCGAGCTCGACGAACTCAGCGACGACGAGCTGGACGAGCTGCTGCGGGCGGCGCTGGCCCAGCGCAACCGCCGCCGTGCCGCCCCCGGCACAACCGACACATAACCCATCTGCGCATCATCCGGCGCGTTGGCGTAGGCGTGGCCCACGTTTCACTATAGGTGTGCAATCGCGCCTATAGTGAAATAGAAGGAGGTGCGTCGATGGATGGGTCCTGGCTGTCGACAGCTGAGGCAGCGGAACGGCTGGGCGTCAGTGCCGCCCATGTCCGCCGGCTCATCCACGGCGGCGACCTGCCCGCAGCGCGGATGGCGGGAGCCTGGTTCATTGACCCGGCTGCCATCGCGCGCCGACAGCAACGCGCCGCGCGACCCGGCCGCGCGCTGAGCCCGTCGGTGGCCTGGCGGCTGTTGATGCTGCTCGACCAGCGACGCCAAGGCCTTGTCGGCATTCCGGCGCAGGACAGCCGCGCCTGGGAAGGGTTGTCAGACGTGCAGCGACACCGGCTGCGATCCCTGCTCGCCGACCTTCCCGATGGGCCGACTCTTGCGTCCTTGTTGCGAGGCCGTGCGCAGCGTCAACTGATGCGCGCTCACCCAGGCGTCCTCGACCGGCTGGCCGCGGATGGCCGCGTCCGCCCCGGCGCCGGTCGCGCCGCCGCGGCACGGGGCGCTGGCCTGGCGGCAGGTGGCCGTGAGCTGCTGTACGTCAGTGCCGCTGACCTGGCCGAGGTGCGGGACAGGTACCGGCTGCGGCCCGACCCCGCCGGCAATGTCGAACTCGCCGTCATCCCGGCCGACATTCCGGCCGAGCTGATGTCGGCAGCAGGAGAACCGGTGCCGTTGAGCGTCGCATGGGTCGACCTGCTGGAGGACCCGGACGCCCGGGCATCCGGAGCGGCACGGGACTGGGTTGATCGCATGCGTGCGGCGGCCGCCAGGTGACCGCACCCGAAGTGGTCGCGGTTCTGGACCGACTGACCCCGGCGGCCGAGGAAGGCTGGCACCTGCTGTTCGACCTCGCTCAAATCGACGTCCGGTCATGGATGCTCATCGGCGGCCAGTTGGTCTACCTGCTCGCCGCTGAGAACGGAACCGAACTGCCCCGACCAACCGACGATATCGACGTGGTTATCGATGTCCGGGCCCGGCCCGGCGGCACCGAATGGTTCGCCGGATGGCTCGTCGAACGGGGTTATGAGTTGGACGGCGTCAGCGCCGACGGCATCGGACATCGCTTCACCAAGGCCGCCGATCCGGGGCCAGGCACGGTTGTTGTCGATATCCTCGCACCCGAGGGGCTGGGCGAGCGCACCTCGCTGTTCACCCGCCGACCAGCGCGAACCGTGCAGGCGCCGGGCAGCGTGCAGGCGCTGGAACGTAGCGAGGTAGTAGGCGTGCAGGTCTCCGGCGACACCGGCCGACCAGCTCGCATCGGCCGCGTCAGGCGTCCGGGCCTGTTCGGCGCACTGGTCGCGAAAGCGTCAGCGACCCAGCTTGCGGTCCGCTCTCACCGAGAACGCGACTGGGCCGACGCCGCACTGTTGCTCAGCCTGCTCGACGACCCGCTTGCAGTGGTCGAGGCATGCTCACCTGGGGACCGGAAGCGGCTCCACTGGCTGACCCCGCTGCAGTGCTCAGCGCAACCGACGCCTAACCAGCCCCCTCGGGAGCGGGAGGCGGATAGTTCGCCGTTGTAAATCTTGCCAGGCTCACTGTCATGCCTACCTTGAATGTCACCGTTCCCGGCCCGTAGATCTCGAGCTTCTCCCGCAGGCGCTAGGGAATCTCCACCGTGCCCGGCCAATAGTCGACGCGCACCCCACCTGCGTAATCCGTTCCCCAGCTCGAGATCTTGATGCCGGCAGCCTGGAATTCAGGTGCCAGGGCCCTGATCAGGTGGTTCAGGTCTTCAGTCTCCTTCGCACTCAGGGGTGCGTCCTCGAAGGCGATCGACACATCAGCAGGGGCGAGCGCCCGGTATTCCCCAAGATCGAAGTCGTCCTGCCTCGACCGTTTGCGGTAGATCTGCAAGCGAGCGTTGGCGACGTCCACCACACTGCCCGAGTAGGCGGGATCGTTCACCCCGACCCGTGCGTGCCGCGATGGCCACCTCACCGATCCGGTCCTGGAGCGCCCAGTCGATGTCCGCTCCCGGAACGTTCTCATCCATGGTCGCCTCCCTCGCCCGGGGTTGTCGGAAGCCTATCGATAACGGCTGGCGCAGTCGGGTGAGACGACCCGGCCAGTTGCGGCAGGGTTGGCATCGAGCAGGTGCGGGGGCCGGACGGGCCGGCGTTCGAGGTTGCCGCCGCAGTTGGGGCAGCGACGGTCGGGAAAGCGGCCGGCACAGTCGGCGCACCAGGTGCATTCGAAGGTGCAGATGTAGGCGTCGCCTGACTCCGGTGGCAGGTCACGATCGCAGCACTCGCAGTTGGGTCTGATCTCGAGCACGTCGTACCTCCTTGTTCCAGCTGACGAAGCCCACCCGTCAGCGCGGTGATCGGCGGGTGGACGCCCGCGCCACCAGCTCGGGCGTGAACAAGATCTGCTGGTGCTCGTGGGCTGGATTGGAGGCCTCGTCCAGCAGCAGCTCGGCGGCGGTCCGGCCGAGCTCCCGGCGGGGTTGGCGCACCGAGGTCAGCGGCACGGCGGCCAGAGCCGCGAAGTCGATGTCGTCGTAGCCCACGATGGCCAGCTCCTCCGGCACACCGACCCCGAGCGCGACGCACTGCTGCAGCAGCCCGAGGGCCAGCAGGTCGTTGGCGCAGAACGCGGCGGTCGGGCGGCTGCGACCTGCCATGCCGGCGATCCGTTCGCCGGCGCTGCGCCCCTCGTCCGCGGTCAGCGCCTCGGTCTCGACCACCACCAGCTCGTCGGGGGAGCGGCCGGCTTCCTGCAGTGCCTGCCTGGCGCCGGCCAGCCGGTCGCGCACCTGGCCGATGCGCATCGGGCCACCGACGAAGGCGATCCGCTGGTGGCCGAGGTCCAGCAGGTGCTCGACGGCCAGCCGGCCGCCGTGCGCGTCGTCGACGGCGACCGAGCAGTGCGCGGCCACGTCGCTGACCCGGTCGACGATGACGATCGGAGTGCCCTGCCGCGCGATCTCCTCCAGGGCCGGCTCGTTCGGGTTCACCGGCGTGATCAGAATGCCCTGCACCCGCTGCTGCTGCAGCCGGGTCAGGTAGGCCAGCTCCCGGTCGGCCCGGTTGTCGCTGTTGCAGCTGAACACCGACAGGTCCCGGTTCTCGGTGGCGTCCTCGATGCCGCGCGCGACATCGGTGAAGAACGGGTTGCTCGCGTCCAGCATCACGTAGGCCAGCGTCCTGCTGTGCCCGGCCCGCAGTTGCCGGGCGGACTCGTTGCGCACGAAACCGAGTTCGCGCATCGCCTCCTCGACCCGGTGCCGGGTGCCGGCGCTGACCAGCTCGGGTCGGTTGAGCACGTTGGACACGGTGCCGAGGGAAACCCGGGCCGCCGCGGCGACATCCTTGACGTTCGCCGACCTGCCGCCCCGAGCGCTCCTGTCGATCGCCACGCGGGCCGTCCCCTTCTTCGAATGTAGTCAGCATGCGATCACCGTCGGTGCGCCAGCGGACCCGCGCCGGCTCACCAGGGTAGCTGCCGTTTCGGCGGGTACCACCGCAATTCAGCCAGATGGATCCAGTCGTACCGATGCGGCCGCTATCGCTGAAGT
>JAVEEO010000349.1 GCA_030840415.1 Pseudonocardiales bacterium
GACGTTCACCTTCGACATCGCCCTGGTCGAGCTGCTGGCCCCGGTGCTGGCCGGCGGCTGCGTGATCGTCGCCGACTCCGAGCACACTCTGGACGCCGCCCTGCTGCGCGAGCTGCTGGTGTCCTCGGGCGCCACCGCGATGCAGGCGACGCCAGCCGGCTGGCGGATGCTGGTCGACGCCGGTGGCGTCCCGTCCGGCGTCCGGCTGCGGATGACCGCCGGCGAGCCGCTGGCCCGCGACCTGGCCGACGCGATCGGCGGAGGTACCGGCAGTTGCCTGCTGAACCTGTACGGCCCGACCGAGACCACCATCTACTCCGGCGGCGCCGTGGTCGAACCGGCGCCGGCGCCGATCGAGATCGGCTCGGTGATCCGGGGGACCCGGCTGTACGTGCTCGACGAGGGGTTGCGGCCGGTGCCGCCCGGCGTGCTGGGCGAGGTGTACGTCGGCGGTGCCGGCGTGGCCCGGGGGTATTTCGGCGCGCCCGGCCAGAGCGCGGCAAGGTTCCTGCCCGACCCGTTCAGCGACCTGCCCGGCGCCCGGCTCTACCGTACCGGCGACGTGGGCCGGTGGCGCAGCTCCGGACGGATCGAGCTGGCCGGCCGCGCCGACCGGCAGCTCAAGATCCGCGGTTACCGGGTGGAGGCCGGCGAGGTGGAGGCGGTGCTGCGCGGCCAGCCCGACATCGCCGAGGCGGTGGTGTCGGTGCGCGGTGCCGGCAGCGATGTCCGGCTGGTCGGCTACCTGGTCACCCGGTCCGGCACGGACCAGGCACCCGAGACGCCCGTTGACCTTGCCGAGCGGCTCCGGACGGTGCTGCCGGACTACATGGTGCCGGCGGCCTTCGTGGTGCTGGCCCGGCTGCCGCTGACCGGCAGCGGCAAGATCGACCACCGGGCACTGCCCGAACCGGACTGGGGGATGGCCGCCGGCGGCGGGACGGTGGCGCCCCGGACCCCGCTGGAGACCGAGCTGGCGGCGATCTTCGCCGAGCTGCTCGCCCTCGGCGCGCCGGTCGGCGTGACGGACAACTTCTTCGCCCTGGGCGGCCACTCGCTCACCGCGACCCGGCTGATGACCCGGGTGCGGTCGGCCTACGGCATCGACCTGCCGGTCCGGGTGCTGTTCGCCGACCCCACGGTGGCCGGCCTGGCCACCGCCGTCGAAACAGCGAGGTCGGGTGCTGGTGGCCCAGTCGCCGCGCCGACGCGCCCGGTCGAGCTCAGTGACGCCCAGACCGACGATCTGCTGCGCACCCTTGTCCCGGACGAGCGCAGGTAGGGTCTGAGCGATGCGATTTCCGGTGTCGTTCGCCCAACGGCGGCTGTGGTTCCTGGAGCAATTGATGCCGGGCGAGCCGACGTTCCACATGCCCTACGCGATGTGGCTCGAAGGTTCGCTGGATCCCGAGGCGCTGCAGCGCGCCCTGGACGCCATGGTGGCGCGGCATTCGGTGCTGCGCACCAGCATCGCCGCGGTCGATGGGGTGCCCGAACAGGTGGTCGCCGACACCGGCACGATGCCGATCGAGCGGATCACGCTGCCGGGCTTCGCGTCCGAGGCGGACGCGCACCGGGCGGCGACGAAGCTTGCCACCGAGCGGGCCGTCCAGCCCTTCGACCTGGCCCGCGGGCCGCTGCTGCGGGCCGCCCTGATCGAGGCCGGCCCGGGCCGCTGGCTGCTGAGCCTGGTGATGCACCACATCATCAGCGACGGCCTGTCGTTGCAGATCCTGGTCGAGGAGCTGTCGGCGGCCTACCGGGCCGAGCTCAGTGGGGTGCCGGCCAACTTCCCCCGGCTGTGGATGGAGTACGGCGACTACGCGGTCTGGCAGCAGGACCGGTTGCGCGGCGAGGAACTGGAACGCCAGCTGCAGTACTGGCGCGACGAGCTGCGCGGGGCACCGACGCTCCTGTCGTTGCCGACCGATCGTCCCCGGCCGGCCAAGCAGTCCTCGCGTGGCGACGTGGCGTCGCACTCGGTGGACGTCGCGACCACCGCCCGGCTGGCCGAGGTCGCGGCCGGCGGCAATGCCACCATGTTCATGGTGTTCCTGGCCGGGTTCGCGGCGCTGCTGGCGCGCTACACCCGCCAGACCGACCTGCTGATCGGAACCCCGGTGAGCGGCCGGACGCACGTCGAGCTCGACCCGATCGTCGGCATGTTCACCAACACGGTGGCGCTGCGGACCTCGGTCGCCGGCGACCCGACGTTCGCCGAGCTGGTGGTCCGGGTCCGCGACACCACCGTGGAGGCGGTCTCGCACCAGGAGTTGCCGTTCGAGAAGCTGGTCGAGGAGTTCGCACCGGATCGCTCGCTGGCCCACGCGCCGCTGGTACAGGTGCTGTTCGGCTACCAGTCGCTGACCCCGCCGGCGCTGGACCTGCCGGGGCTCACGGCGCACAGCCGGGCGCTGTTCACCGGCACGGCGAAGCTGGACCTGACGATGTACGTCGACAGCTCGGACGGCTCGGCCACCACGCTGGCGCTGGAGTACAACACCGACCTGTTCGACGCGCCGTGGGCCGACCGGTTCCTGGGCTGCCTGGCCCGGTTGCTGGAGCACGCGGCCGCCGCGCCGGACACCCCGGTGAGCGAGCTGGCGCTGCTGTCGCCGGAGCAGAGCCGGGCGCTGGTACTCGGGGCCAGTCGGGCCGGTGGCCCGGGCGAGCAGTTGGACGTCCGGGCGCTGCTGCGGGCGGCCGGCTCGCGGGTGGTCGACGGTGCCGAGTCGGCGCCGATGGCCGAGGTGTGCCAGCGCGCCGCCCGGCTGGCCCGGGTGCTGGCCGAGCACGGGGTCGGCCTGGAGACGCCGGTCGGCCTGTGCCTGGAACGCGGCGTCGGAATGCTCAGCGCGCTGCTGGCGGTGTGGTGGGCCGGTGGCGCCTACGTGCCGCTGGATCCGGACTTCCCCCGGTCCCGGCTGGCCGCGATGGCCCGGGGCGCCGGCGCGCGGATCGTGCTCACCGACCAGGCCAATCGCGAACTGGCCGGCTCGCTGGTCGAGGGCGCCGAGGTGCTCGACATCGCCGACCCGCGGGCGCGCGAGGCCGAGCCGCTGCCGCCGGTGCCGTTGCCGCCGGACGCGCTGGCCTATCTGATCTTCACCTCCGGCTCCACCGGCCAGCCGAAGGGGATCGGCATCGAGCACCGGTCGGTGGCCAACCTGTTGGGTTCATTCCGTCGCTCGCTCGACCTCGGCCCGTCGGATCGGTTCGTTGCGGTCACCACGCTGTCCTTCGACATCGCGCTGCTGGAGTTGCTGCTGCCGCCGGTGTGCGGCGCGGACCTGGTGATCGCGACCGCGCGGCAGACCCGGGAGCCGGATCAGCTGCGGTCGTTGATCGTCTCGACGGGTGCGACCGCGATGCAGGCCACCCCGCAGACCTGGCGGCTGTTGCTGGCCGCCGGCGGGGTGCCGGACGGGTTGCGGCTGCGGCTGTGCGGCGGTGAGGCGCTGCCCCGCGACCTGGCCGACCAGCTCGGCGCGCCGGAGGCGGTGCTGTGGAACGTCTACGGCCCGACCGAGACCACCGTCTGGTCGGCGGCCGGAGTAGTGGCTGACGGTGCGGGGCCGGTCGAGGTCGGCGAGCCGATCGAGCACACCGGGATCTATCTGCTGGACGACCGGCTGGCCCCGGTGCCGGTCGGGGTGCTGGGCGAGGTGTGGCTGGCCGGCCGCGGGGTGGCGCGTGGCTACCACGATCGGCCCCGGCTGACGGCCGCCTCGTTCCGGCCGGACCCGTTCAGCGACCAGCCCGGCGCCCGGATGTATCGCACCGGCGACCTCGGCCGGTGGCGCGAGAGCGGTGGCCTGGAGCTGCTCGGCCGCACCGATCACCAGGTGAAGATAAGGGGATTCCGGATCGAGTGCGGCGAGATCGAGGCGGTGCTGCGCGCGCACCGCGAGGTGCGTCAG
>JAVEEO010000370.1 GCA_030840415.1 Pseudonocardiales bacterium
ATCGACCCAGCGCGTCCTGCTGGTGGCGGGCCAGTTCGGCGCAGCCGGCGACGGCCAGGTCCAGCAGCGCGTCGAGCTCGTCGCGGCGGAACGGCGCCCCCTCGGCGGTGCCCTGCACCTCGATGAACTCGCCACGGCCGGTGACGACCACGTTCATGTCGGTCTCGGCGCGGACGTCCTCGGTATACATCAGGTCCAGTCGGGGCTCGCCGTCGATCACCCCGACCGACACCGCCGACACCGTATTGATCAACGGGTCGGTCCGGGCCAGCGAGCCGCGCTTGCCCAGCCAGCCGATGGCATCGGCCAGCGCCACGTAGGCACCGGTGATGGCGGCAGTGCGAGTGCCGCCGTCGGCCTGCAGGACGTCGCAGTCGATGGCGATGGAGTTCTCCCCGAGCGCGGCCAGGTCGACCGCGGCCCGCAGCGAGCGGCCGATCAGCCGCGAGATCTCGTGGGTCCGGCCGCCGATCTTGCCGCGCACCGACTCGCGGTCGTTGCGGGTCAGGGTGGCGCGCGGCAGCATCGAGTACTCGGCCGTCACCCAGCCCAGGCCGCTGCCCCGGCGCCAGCGCGGCACGCCCTCGGTGACCGAGGCCGCGCACAGCACCTTGGTCTCGCCGAACTCGATCAGTGCCGAACCCTCGGCGTAGGCCTGCCAGTTGCGGGTGATGGTGATCGGTCGGAGCTGGTCGGCGGCGCGGCCGTCGGGGCGGGAACTCATGGCGGCAAGCCTAGCCAAGCTCCCCGACAGGACTCCGACAGCGGCAGCGACGCCGGCGGCGCCCACCGCGGCTCGCAGCGGCACGCGGGGCCGGAATGCGGGCATCATGGCGGGTATGCGCACCGAGACCCATCAGATCCGCACCGGCGACCGCGCCCAGGTGCGCGACATCACCGACACCTGCGCCGGCTTCCTGCAGGCCGGCGACGCCGGGCTGCTCAACGTCTTCGTGCCGCATGCCACCGCCGGGGTGGCGATCCTGGAGACCGGGGCCGGCAGCGACGCCGACCTGCTGGCGGCGTTGCGCGACCTGCTGCCCGCCGACGACCGGTGGCGGCACCGGCACGGCTCCCCCGGGCACGGCCGCGACCACGTGCTGCCGGCCCTGATCGCCCCGTACGCGACCGTTCCGGTGCTCGACGGCCGGCTGCAGCTGGGCACCTGGCAGTCGATCTGCCTGGTCGACACCAACGTCGACAACGCGGTCCGCACCGTCCGGCTCAGCTTCCTGGCCGGCTGACCTGCCGTGTTGGAGCTGCGCACCCACCGCATCGCCGGCACCGAGCCCGGTCAGCGGGCTGCCGCGCTGGCAGCCGGCAGCGCGGCCTGGCTGCCGGCCGAGCTGGCCGTCTACGACCGGCTGTTCACCGCCGCCGGCCTGACGCCGTACCGGGTCCGCGAGCTGGCCGAAGCCGCCCGCGCCGCGCTGGCCGGCTGGGCACCGGACCTGGCCGGCGAACTCGACCAGTACGCCGTGGCCTGCGGGCTGCCGCCGTGGCGGATCCACGCCCTGGACGCCCGTACCGAGCTGCTGGCCGCCGCCGGAGCTGCGGGCCGCGGCGAGTGCTCGACGGTGGCCACCACGACGCCGGGCGGCCCGCTCGGCGCCCAGACCTGGGACTGGCACCGCGAGCTGGCCGGCGGCTGGGCAGTGCTGGAGTACCCGCAGACCGCCCTGCCGTTCGTCACCGTCACCGAGGCCGGGCTGCTGGCCAAGATCGGCATCAATTCCGCGGGCGTCGGCGTGCTGTTCAACATCCTGTCGCACCGCAGCGACACCGGCACCGGTGGCGTGCCGGTGCATGCGGTGGCCCGCCGCATCCTGGACTCCGCCGACAGCGTCGAGGCAGCCGTCGCGATCCTGCGCAGCGCGCCGCTGGCCGCCTCCAGCTGCTTCACGCTGCTCGACCCGAGCCGGGTGGCCTGCCTGGAGGCCTCGCCTGCTGGGGTAGCCGAACTGCCGGCCGCCCGCTGGACCCTGCACACCAACCACTTCCGCTCTCCGGATCTGGCACCCGGCGCCCTCGCCACCGATCCGGACTCCGACAGCCAACCCCGGCTGGACGTGCTGGCGTCCCGGACCGCCGGCGAGCCGGCCGACCTCTGGACGGGGGCGGACGCCGAGGGGCTGGCCGAGCTGCTGTGCGCACACGCCGCCGACGGTGCCGACGTCTGCTGCCACGCCCCGGCCGACGCCGCGCTGGGCAGTGGCTGGCAGACCCTGGCGACCATCGCACTGGACCCCGCCGGCCGCCGGATCAGCGTGCTGGCCGGCGGCCCGTGCGGCCGGCCGGAGCGGCAGTGGTACCGCTTCAACGCCGGCCGGGCCGGCCGTGCCGGCTGAGCGTCAGGGTCGCGGCTGCGCTCGCCGCGCCGTCCGAGCCTTGCCCGGACGGGAGTTGCGCCGGTGCAGCAGCGCGGCCAGGCCCGCCCCGACGGCGAACGCGGCCAGCTGGCTGCCCCAGAACTCGTGCTCACGGGCCCGCGGCAGCAGGCCGTTGAACAGGCCCGAGAACACCACGGTCACCGCCACCGCGATCGCGATCCAGACCACCCGGCGGCTGACCAGGGCGCGTGCCAGCAAGTAGCCCAGCCAGCCCAGCAGCACCCCGCTGACCCCGACCAGCAGCGAACCGCCCGGCCCGGCCAGCCAGCCGACCAGTCCCGCGGCCAGCGCGGCCGCGACGGTCACCAGCGCCAGGTGCCGCACGGCCGAGGTGAGCATCAGCCAGCCCACCACGGCCAACGGGATGGACAGGGCCGCCAACTGGGTCGCGCTGGCGTGCAGTACCGGAGCCAGCACGACGCCGGTCAGGCCGTCGAGCCTGCGCGGCTCGATCCCCAGCTTCAGCAGCGGATGGTCCAGCACCGCGTCGATGCCCAGCTCCAGCCACAGCAGGGCCAGCACGACCGCCATCACGACCACGGCGCCGCCGGGGCTGGAGGGCCGGAGCCCGCGCAGCAGCCGGGTGTCGATCAGTTCCTGGCGGCGCTGCTGCTTGCGGCTCAGGCCGGCCTGGGGCAGCGGCACCGGACGGCGGGGCGGCGGTGTGCTCACCCCCGCAACGCTACCGCCGCCCGATTCGCGGGGCAGGCTGGGTAGAACCAATCCACGGCCATCGGCGTCAGATCTGCGACCGTCAGGCCCAGAGCTGGCCTTCCAGCTTCTCCGCGGCCTGCTGCAGGGACCCGGAGTAGGCGCCGGTGGACAGGTACTTCCAGCCGCCGTCGCAGACGATAAACACCACGTCGGCCCGCTGGCCGGCTTTCAGCGCCCGGTCGGCGGTGGCCAGCGCGGCGTGCAGGATCGCCCCGGTCGAGATGCCGGCGAAGATGCCCTCGGACTCGACCAGGTCCCGGGTCCGGCGCAACGCGTCGTAGGAGGTGACCGAGAACCGCGAGGTGAGCACCGAGTCGTCGTAGAGCTCCGGAACGAAGCCCTCGTCGATGTTGCGCAGGCCGTAGACCAGCTCGCCGTAGCGCGGTTCGGCGGCGATCACCTGGATGCCCGGCACCTTCTCGCGCAGGAACCGGCCGGCGCCCATCAGGGTGCCGGTGGTGCCCAGCCCGGCGACGAAGTGCGTGACGCTCGGCAGGTCGGCCAGGATCTCGGGACCGGTGCCGTCGTAGTGCGCCTGGGCGTTGGCCGGGTTGCCGTACTGGTAGAGCATCACCCATTCCGGGTTCTCGGCGGCCAGTTGCCTGGCCACCGCGACCGCCTGGTTGGAGCCGCCGGCCGCCGGCGAGGAGACGATCCGGGCGCCGAACATCTCCAGCAGCTGCCGTCGCTCGGACGAGGTGTTCTCCGGCATCACGCAGACGATCCCGTAGCCCCTGAGCTTGGCGATCATGGCCAGCGAGATCCCGGTATTGCCCGAGGTCGGCTCCAGGATCGTGCAGCCCCGGGTCAGCCGGCCGTCCGCCTCGGCGGCCGCCACCATCGCCAGCGCGGCGCGGTCCTTGATCGAGCCGGTCGGGTTGCGGTCCTCCAGCTTGGCCCAGAGCCGGACTGACGGCTGCCCGGAACCGCCGTCCCAGCGCGGCGACAACCGGGGCAGGCCGACCAGCGGGGTGCCTCCGACAGCCTCGGCCAGCGAGTCGTAGCGGGTCACCGCGTCGGGTCGGCCCGCACCAGGTCGAGGTTCTGGCTGCCGCCGGCGACGCCGGATTCCGGGCTGCCGCCCGCGACGGCGGGCAGGATGGTCACCGCGTCGCCGTCGGACAGTGCGGTGTCCAGCGAGCCGGTGAACCGGACGTCCTCGTCGTTGACGTAGACGTTGACGAAGCGGTGCAACGAGCCGTCCTCGGTGATCAGCCTGCCCTTTAGCCCGGCGTGGCGGGATTCCAGGTCATCGAACAGTGCGGCCAGGTTGGCGCCCTCACCGGGGACCGTCTTCGCCCCGTCGGTGTAGGTACGCAAAATGGTCGGGATCTTGACCTCGACGGCCATTCTCAACTCCTTCGACATCTCTGAATGCTGTTCACCGGACCCAACCACGGGGCGGCCGGCAATATGCCTAGCGGCCCGGTTCAGGCCGTTCGCTCGAGGGGTTCCTCGGTGACCACGCCGTCGACGATCCGGTAGGACCGGACCTCGACCGAGTCCGGGTCGGCGGTGGAGACCAGCAGGTAGTGCGCGTTCGGCTCCTGGGCCAGGTTGATGTCGGTGCGCGAGGGGTAGGCCTCGGTGGCGGTGTGGGAGTGGTAGATCACCACCGGCTCCTCGTCGGCGGCGTCCATCTCCTTCCAGAGCCGGAGCTGCTCGCCGGAGTCGAACTGGTAGAAGGTCGGCGAGCCGGCGGCGTTGAGCATCTCGACCAGCCGCTCCGGACGGTCCGAGCCTGCCGGTCCGGCCACCACGCCGCACGCCTCGTCCGGGTGGTCGCGACGGGCATGGGCGATGATCGCGTCGTAGATCGCCGCGGGCAGTCTCAGCACAGCTGCCACGATAGCCCGGGCCCGGTTGCCCGAACGGCCGGCGGTCACGGCATCAGCTGCATCACCAGCAGATCCTGGACGGCGGTGAGCCAGGAGTACACCTGCACCGCCGGCTGGCTGTCGTCCAGTTCGGAGTCCTCGGTGACGCCGAGGCGGGTGCCCAGCGCCAGCCGCAGGTCGTTGAGCACCCGCAGCCACCGGTCGATCGCCTCGTCGTCCACCAGCATCCGGCCGCCGTCGACCGGCAGCTCGGCGCGGCAGGCCCGCAACCGGCCGATCCGCTCGGCCCGCAGGTCGCTCTCGACCAGCTCGCGGTACTCCCGGGCGGCCTCGGGGTCGTCGGTGTAGCCGGCTGGGTAGAGCCGCTGGGTGACCGGATCGTCCGGGTCGGGGGCGGCGAGGGCGTCGGCGAAGTCGTCGAGCAGGCCGCCGAGCAGGGCGGCCTCGATGTCGCTGATCTCGACCCGCAGCACCCCGGCCCTGCGGCGGACCTTCATCGCCGCCGCACGGATCGGCGTCCGGGCAGGCCGGAGGTCAGCACCGGCAGTCCGGTCATGAGTCGTGCTGCACGGTGGCCCACAGGCCGTAACCGTGCAACGTCGCGGTATCGCCCTCCATGCGCTCCCGCGGCCCCGAGGACACCACCGCCCGGCCTTTGTGGTGGACGTCGAGCATCAACGCGGTGGCCTTGTCCTCGGGGTAGCCGAACACCTTCATCAGCACGTGCGTGACGTAGGACATCAGGTTCACCGGGTCGTTCCAGACCACGGTCACCCAGGGACGGTCGGCCTCGACGGTCTCGTCCGGCTGCTGTTCGGCGACCGCTTCCCGCAGCGGCGCGACGGTCGGCGTGGACATGCCTCCATGGTGGCACGCCGGGCTCTGACACGATCTGGAGCATGCCTGCCTCCTCGACCGCGCTGCTCACCGACCAGTACGAGCTGACCATGCTCAGCGCCGCCCTGGCCGACGGCAGCGCCGAGCGCCGCTGCACCTTCGAGGTGTTCACCCGCCGGCTGCCCAACGGCCGCCGGTTCGGGGTGGCCGCGGGACTGGGCCGGCTGCTGCCGGCGATCCGGGACTTCCGGTTCTCGGCCTGCGAACTGGACCGGCTGACCGAGTCCGGCGCGATCGACGACCGGGCCGCCGGCTACCTCGCCGACTACCGGTTCGCCGGCGACATCAGCGGCTACGCCGAGGGCGAGCCGTACTTCGCGTACTCGCCGATCCTGAGCGTGACCGGCAGCTTCGCCGAGGCGGTGGTGCTCGAGACCCTGATCCTGTCGGTGCTCAACCACGACTGCGCGATCGCCGCCGCGGCCGCCCGAATGGTGCTGGCAGCCGGGGATCGGCCGATCATCGAGATGGGATCGCGGCGCACCCACGAGCAGGCCGCGGTGGCCTGCGCCCGGGCCGCCTACCTGGTGGGCTTCCAGGCCAGTTCCAACCTGGCAGCCGGTGCCCGTTACGGCATTCCGACCACCGGCACCGCCGCGCACGCCTTCACCCTGCTGCACGACACCGAGCGGGCCGCCTTCGCCGCCCAGCTCGCCGCGCTGGGCCTGGACACCACCCTGCTGGTCGACACCTACGACATCGGCCGCGGCATCGAGGCGGCCATCGAGGTGGCCGGCCCCGGCCTGGGCGCGATCCGGATCGACTCCGGCGACCTGGCGGTGATGGCCCACCAGTCCCGCGCGCAGCTGGACTCCCTCGGTGCCGCCGGCACCCGGATCGTGGTCAGCGGCGACCTCGACGAGTACGCGATCGCGGCGCTGGCCGCCGCACCGGTGGACGCCTACGGGGCCGGCACCGCGGTGGTCACCGGCTCCGGTGCCCCCACCGCCGGCCTGGTCTACAAGCTGGTGGAGGTGGACGGCCGGCCGGTGACCAAGCGCAGCGAGAACAAGTCCAGCGCCGGCGGCGCCAAGCTCGGCTACCGGCAGCACCGGGCCTCGGGCACCGCCACCGGGGAGCTGGTGGTGCAGCAGCGCACCGGCTTCCGCCCCGGCCAGGGCGACCGGCTGCTGAGCGTGCCGGTGTTGCGTGCGGGCGAGCAGGTCGCCCAGCCGAGCCTGGCCGAGTCCCGGGCCCACCACCGGGCGGCCATGACCGCGCTGCCCTGGGAGGCGTTGGCGCTCTCGGCCGGCGAGCCCGGTCTCACGGTCAGCTTCGGCTGAGCCGGTAACTGTCGGCGGCCCTCGCTAGGCTCGGCGACCGACCCAGACCGGGACGGGAACGGGAGTGCAGATGGCCGAGGTAGTGCTGTTCCATCACGCGCAGGGGCTGACCCCGGGAGTGGTGGCCTTCGCCGACGAGCTCCGGCGCGCCGGGCACACCGTGCACACGCCGGACCTGTTCGACGGGCGCACCTTCGACACCCTGGAACAGGGCATGGCCCACGTCGAGTCGATCGGGTTCGGCGAGGTGCTCGCTCGCGGCACCCGGGCGGTCCAGGACCTGCCCAAGCAGCTGGTCTACGCCGGTTTCTCGCTGGGGGTGGTGCCGGCCCAGTGCCTGGCCCAGACCCGGGCCGGGGCCGTGGCCGCGGTGTTGATGTACTCCTGCGTCCCGACCTCGGAGTTCGGCTCGTGGCCGGCCGGGGTGCCGGTCCAGATCCACGGCATGGACGACGATCCGATCTTTGTCGGCGAGGGCGACATCGACGCCGCCCGGGCCCTGGTCACCGAGGCCGAGGACGCCCAGCTGTTCCTGTACCCCGGCGACCAGCACTACTTCGCCGACAGCTCACTGCCGAGCTATGACCCGGACGCCACCGCCCTGCTGCTGCAGCGGGTGCTGGAGCTGCTTGCCGGGCGGCCCTAGCGGGGGCCTGCCCCGGTGGTGTGAGGTCTAGCGGCCCGGGTCGGTGTCGTGAGGCCTAGCGGCCCGGGTCGGTGTCGCGGTGCCCCTCGCGGGAACCCTCGCCGCCGACCACGGCCCGGCCGGCCGACTCCAGCACCCGATGCTTCTTGTCGGCGTGCGCCTCCCGCTCCAGCTGCGGGATCAGGTGCGGGTAGTGCGCCTCGAACGCCGGCCGCTCGGAGCGGATCCGCGGCATCGAGGTGAAGTTGTGCCGCGGCGGCGGGCAGGAGGTCGCCCACTCCAGCGAGTTGCCATGCCCCCACGGGTCGTCGGCGACCGCGAGCTCGCCGAACCGGTAGGACTTGTAGACGTTGTAGAGGAACGGCAGCATCGACGCACCGAGCAGGAACGCCCCGATGCTGGAGATGGTGTTCAGGGTGGTGAACCCGTCACCGGGCAGGTAGTCGGCGTACCGGCGGGGCATGCCCTCGGCGCCGAGCCAGTGCTGCACCAGGAACGTCGTGTGGAAGCCGAAGAAGGTCAGCCAGAAGTGCAGCTTGCCCAGCCGCTCGTCCATGTAGCGACCGGTGAACTTCGGGAACCAGAAGTACACCCCGGCGTAGGCGGCGAAGACGATGGTGCCGAACAGCACGTAGTGGAAGTGCGCGACCACGAAGTAGGTGTCGGAGACGTGGAAGTCGGCCGGCGGGCTGGCCAGCACGACACCGGTCAGGCCGCCGAACAGGAAGGTCACCAGGAAGCCGATCGAGAACAGCATCGGCGACTCGAAGGTGATCGAACCGCGCCACAGCGTGCCGATCCAGTTGAAGAACTTCAGCCCGGTGGGCACCGCGATCAGGAAGGACAGGAAGGAGAAGAACGGCAGCAGCACCACTCCGGTGGCGAACATGTGGTGCGCCCACACGGTCAGCGACAGGGCCCCGATCGACAGCGTCGCCAGCACCAGGCCCTTGTAGCCGAACAGCGGCTTGCGAGCGAAGACCGGGAAGATCTCGGACACGATCCCGAAGAACGGCAGCGCCAGGATGTAGACCTCGGGGTGGCCGAAGAACCAGAACAGGTGCTGCCAGAGGATGGCGCCGCCATTCTGGGTGGCGTACACCTGCGCGCCCAGGTGCCGGTCCACCCACAGCACCAGCAGCGCCGCGGTCAGGATCGGGAAGGCCAGCAGCACCAGCAGCGAGGTCACCAGGATGTTCCAGGTGAAGATCGGCATCCGGAACATCGTCATGCCGGGCGCCCGCATGCACAGGATCGTGGTGATCATGTTGACGCCGCCCAGGATGGTCCCCAAGCCCGAGACCGCCAACCCCAGGATCCAGAAGTCGGTGCCGTAGCCGGGCGAGTTGGCCATGTCGTTGAGCGGCAGGTAGAACGTCCAGCCGCCGTCGGCCGCACCACCGGGGGTGAAGAAGCCCATGCAGGCCACCGTGGCGCCGAACAGGTACAGCCAGTAGGAGAAGGCGTTCAGCCGCGGGAAGGCGACGTCCGGCGAGCCGATCTGCAGGGGCAGCACCAGGTTGGCGAACGCGAACACGCTCGGGGTCGCGAAGAACAGCAGCATGATCGTGCCGTGCATGGTGAACAGCTGGTTGTACTGCTCGGCGGTCAGGAACTGCATGCCCGGCCTGGCCAGCTCGGCGCGCATCACCAGCGCCATCAGGCCGCCGAGCAGGAAGAACGCGAACGAGGTGACCATGTACATCCGGCCGATCACCTTGTGATCGGTGGTGCGCAGCACCTGCAGGAACATCGAGCCGCTCACGACCGGATCGGCCGGGTAGGGACGGCTCACGATCGGCACGGGCTCGAGATCGAGCGGGCTCGTGGCCGAGCCGGCGCCTGCTGTGGTGGTCAAATCCAGCCTCCGGGTCTACGCCGCCGATCGCAGGCCCGGGCGGGGTCCGATGCCTACTCCTTGCACAATAGTCACCGCACCGGCGGCTGGCTGCACCGGCCGGACCGACGCGCGGCCGGCAGCGTCGGGACCAGCCCGAGGGGCCGACCCCGGCGCCGGCGGCGCTGTTGGCCTACGGTGAGGTAGGTATCCGCACCGACCCACCGGCGCCCGGTAGGAGCCGACTCAGGACGACCAGCCCGAAAGGGGTTGCCATGACCGACCCGCTCGTCGACCTGCTCGCCTCCCGGCACTCCGGGGTACTGGCCACCATCAAGTCCGACGGCCGGCCGCAGCTGTCCAACATCAGCTACGCCTTCTTCGCAGATCCGGCACCCCAGAGCGGCGATCCGGCGGCGGCACGGATCGGCGAGCTGCGGATCTCGATCACCGCCACCCGGGCCAAGTACCGCAACCTGCGGCGCGACCCGCGGGCCAGCCTGCACGTCAGCGCCCCGGACTTCTGGTCCTACGTCGTGGCCGAGGGGATCGCCGAGCTCAGCCCGGTGGCCGCCGACCCGCAGGACGAGACCGTCGAGGCACTGGTGGCGCTCTACCGCGAGATCTCCGGCGAGCACCCGGACTGGCAGGAGTACCGGCAGGCGATGGTCGCCGACCAGCGGGTGCTGCTGCGGCTGATGGTGAACCGGGTATACGGAATGGCCGGCGCCGGCTAGGCGCTGCGCAGCCGAGACCGCATCCGTCAGACCGAGCAGCAGAAAGGCATCCCATGTCGCTGAAGATCGGGTACAAGGCCTCGGCCGAGCAGTTCGGGCCGCGCCAGTTGCTGGACTACGCGGTCGAGGCCGAGCAGCGTGGCCTGGACACCGTCATGGTCTCCGACCACTTCCAGCCCTGGCAGCACGACGGCGGCCATGCCCCGTTCGCGCTGTCCTGGCTGGCCGCGGTCGGCGAGCGCACCAGCCGGGTCCAGCTCGGCACCAGCGTGCTGACCCCCACCTTCCGGTACAACCCGGCGATCATCGCCCAGGCCTTCGGAACGCTGGGCTGCCTGTACCCGGGCCGGCTGCTGCTGGGGGTGGGTACCGGCGAGGCGCTGAACGAGGTGGCGGTGGCCCGGCTGCAGTGGCCGGAGTTCAAGGAGCGCTTCGCCCGGCTGCGCGAGGCGGTCGAGCTGATGCGGCTGCTGTGGTCGCAGGAGCGGGTCACCTTCGACGGCCAGTACTACCAGTGCACCGACGCCACGGTCTACGACCGGCCCGAGCACGGCATTCCGGTCTACGTCGCCGCCGGCGGCCCGGTGGTGGCCCGCTACGCCGGCCGGGCCGGGGACGGCTTCATCTGCACGTCGGGCAAGGGCCCGGAGCTGTACCGGGACAAGCTGATGCCGGCCGTCGAGGAGGGCGTGCAGGCGGCCGGGCGGGACGGTGCCCAGTTGGACCGGATGATCGAGATCAAGCTGTCCTACGATCCCGATCCCGAGCAGGCGCTGGAGAACACCCGGTTCTGGGCGCCGCTGGCCTTGACCGCCGAGCAGAAGCACGGCCTGCACGATCCGATCGAGATGCAGGCGGCGGGCGCGCAGTTGCCGATCGAGCAGGTCGCCAGCCGCTGGATCGTCGCCAGCGACCCCGACAGCGCCGTCGAGGCGATCCGGCCGTACCTGGACTACGGCTTCAACCACCTGGTCTTCCACGCTCCCGGCCACGACCAGTCCCGGTTCCTGTCCGCTTTCAGCGAACAGGTCCTGCCACTACTGCGCGCCCTCGGCTGAGGTGGCGGGGTCCGATCCCGTCATCCGACGGGTGCGCGAGCCAGACCTCGCCGCGGTGGTCGGCCTGGTGTACGAGCTGGCCGAGTTCGAGCGGGTGCCGCAGGAGTGCCAGCTCACCCCCGAGCAGTTGCGCGAGGCGCTGTTCGGGCCGGAACCGACGCTGTTCGGCCACGTCGCCGAACTGGACGGCACCGTCGTCGGCTGCGCGCTGTGGTTCCTGAACTACTCGACGTGGAAAGGCAGTCCGGGGATCTACCTGCTCGACCTCTACGTCCAGGCCGGGCACCGCGGCCACGGGCTGGGCCGCGGCCTGCTGGCCGCGCTGGCCGCCGAGAGCTGCCGGCGCGGCCTGGCGGGCCTGGAATGGTCGGTACTGGACTGGAACCAGCCGGCCATCGCCTTCTACCGATCGCTCGGTGCGCAGCGGGTGGACGGCTGGACGACCTACCAGCTGACCGGTGACGCGCTGACGGCACTGGGTAAAGACTGACAGACACCGCCCGGTATGCCCCGTTCTGCAAACGGCAAATCACGCTATGCGCTTGCGAGTGACTACTTAGTCACTTACAGTCAGCATCAATTTGCCGTTAAATTTACATGTAGAGCAGGGAATTTCATGATAAGAGTCCTCGCCGCCAGCTCCGCCGCCGTCCTGGTCGGCGGCCTGTTGTCGCTGGCCGGTCCCACTTCCCAGGCCGGCGCGGCGACCCTCTCGGTCCCGGGCAGCTACCGCACCATCGG
>JAVEEO010000377.1 GCA_030840415.1 Pseudonocardiales bacterium
GTAGTGGTGCGCGATTGCGGCGCGGTCGCGGGCCCGGCTGTGCAGGCCACCGGTCAGCCTGGCCTGCGAGGCGGGGGCCGCCGGCCGGCGGCCGAGGGCGCCCAGCCGGACCGTCAGCAGGGCGGCGGCCAGCTTCTGCCGGCCGGTGAGCCGGGGTGCGGGTCGACCGGCGCCGACCTCGGCCAGGCGGGCGTGCTGCCACACCGCGCGCAGCCCGGCGGCCAGCTCGCCGGCGCCGCCCGGCACGTCGATCTCACCGGTGATGTAGGCCTGCGCCAGGCCCAGCTCGTCCGGTTGCCACAGCAGCCGGCGCAGCGCCCGGCGCCCGGTCAGTTGCAGGACGGGAGCGCCGGACGGCCCGGCCTCGCTGCCGTCCCAGGCCCGGATCCGGACCGGCAGTTGTCCGCCCAGTTGCGGTGCCAGCAGCGCCGCCAACTTTCCGGCGACGGTGCTCATCGAGCCGACCGGATCAGGCTGAACTGCACCACGTCCAGGTAGCGCGAGCGGAACCCGGCTTCGGAATAGGCCAGATACAGCGACCACATCCGGCAGAAGACCTCGTCGAAGTCGGGTGACAACCCGCGGACCTGCTCGCCGGCGGCGTCGAAGGCGGCCCGCCAGCGGCGCAACGTCTCGGCATAGTGCAGGCCGAAGCCGAACTCCTCGGCGACGGTGAGCCCGGCCGCGTCGGCGCATTCGCGCACCGACCGCCGCGAAGGCAGCTGGCCACCGGGGAAGATGTACTTCAGGATCCAGGTGTAGGTGTTCAGGCTGGCGATCATCCGGTCGTGCGGCATCGTGATGGCCTGCAGCCCGGCCCGGCCGCCCGGTGCCAGCAGGCGCTCGATCGCGGTGAAGTACTCGTGCCAGTGGTTGGCGCCGACGGCTTCGATCATCTCGACGCTGACGAGGCAGTCGTAGCTGCCGGTGACCTCGCGGTAGTCCTGCAACCGGACCTCGACCCGGTCGGTGTAGCCGGCCTCGGCGATCCGCTTGGTTGCCAGGTCGGCCTGCTCGGTCGAGATGGTGACGGTGGTGACCCGGGCGCCGCGAGCCGCGGCACGGATGCTGAGCGCACCCCAGCCGGTGCCGATCTCGAGCACCGAGCTGCCCGCGGTGACGCCCGCGATGTCGAGCAGCCTTTCGATCTTGCGGTGTTGCGCCGCGTCCAGCGGCTCGTCGCCGCGCTGCGGGTCGAACAGCGCCGAGGAATAGGTCAGCGAGGGATCGAGGAACAGTTCGAACAGCTCGTTGGACAGGTCGTAGTGGCGCTGGATGTTCTGCCGGGCGCCGTCCACGGTGTTGTCGTGGCCGGCTGGCCTGGCGTGCAGCACGGCGGTGCGAAGGCGTTGCAGCGGCGGGGGGATCAGCGTCGACATCCGGCCGGCGAGCACGGTCAGCACACCGGCCAGGTCCTGCGATACCCAGTCGCCGGCCATGTAGGACTCGCCGAAGCCGATCAGGCCGTGCGCCGCCAGCCGTTGGAAGAAGTCCGCCGGCCGGACCAGGTACAGGTCCGGATCGGCCGCGGTGCCGGCACCGGACCGGCGGCCGTCGGCAGTGCTCACTCGGATCGGCAGTGTGCGCACCGCCCGGTAGAACAGCCGCTCGGCGATCGCGGCCCGCACCGGGTTGTCGGGCACCTGCACCACCCCGGGCCAGCGCGATGGGTCGATTGCCGCCTCAACGGTCGGCGTGCTGATGCTCATCTAGCCTCTCTCGCTCTGGCTGCGGGCCGCTGCGCGCTGCGGATCGCGCGCCGCCCGACGGTCGTGGAAAGGGTCGTAAACCCTTGAGGTACAAGGCGATGCCGTGCCGGCGGATGCCGTACATCACCCCCCGGGTGGCCAGCGGGGAGCGCAGCGCGGTCCACAGGCTGGCCGGCCGGTCGCCTACCCGGCGACCGGTCAGCACCGCCGAGAACGGCCGGTCCCGCTCGCGGTGCAAGGTGACGGCGACGATGAGTTCGGCACCCGGCTCGGGCAGCCGCATCTCGTAGCGTCCGTCGACCGGGTAGAACGGTGAGACGTAGAACTGCTTGTCCACACCGGCCCGTCCGGCCCGGTCGAGCCGCAACAGGTAGCTGTGCCGGCCGCCGTAGGTGTTGCGCACCTCGGCCACCGCGTGCCGCAGCAGACCGTCGCGGTCGTAGCAGTAGAAGACGGTCAGCGGGTTGAACACGTAACCGAGCACCCGGGGGCTGGCCAGCATCCGGACCGTGGCCGGCCGGGGAGTGCCGTGGCCGGCCAGGAACCGGTCCACCTCGGCGCGCAGCGACGGCGCGGGCGGCCCGTCTCCCAGTCGGTGGTCGGACGGGCTGAACCGGCACAGCCATCCCAGGCCACGGGGCAGCCGCGGCACCGCGTCCAGGTCGATCAGCCAGGTGCTGCCGCGCCGGGCGAAGCCGTACCGCACCGGATCGCGCCGCAGGTGGCGGATCCAGACGTCATACCGGGCCGGGGTCGCCACGGCGGCACCGTACAACATCGCCCTCGTCCCGCCGGCGACCAAGCCGGAGGTCACCAGTCCACTCCGAGGCGACGGGCCGCATTGACGCCCGACCGGCAGCCGTCCTCGTGGAACCCCCAGCCGTGGTAGGCGCCGGCGAAAGCGATCCGGTCGTCGTCCAGGCCCGGCAGTTCGGCCTGCGCGGCGACCGACTCCGGGGTGAAGATCGGGTGCTCGTAGTCCAGTTCGGCCAGCACCGCGTCCGCGGCGACCGATCCGGCGGAGTTCAGCGTTACCAGGTAACGGGATTCGGTGTCCAGGCGCTGCAGCCGGTTCATGTCGTAGGTGACGTGCACGGCCGGGGCGGGCGCGCTGCAGGAGGGCAGGTAGTAGTTCCAGGACGACTGCACCCGCGGCGAGGTGGGCAGCGCGGTGGTGTCGGAGTGCAGCGTGGTCGGGTTGTAGGAGTACTCGATCGCGCCGAGCACCCGGCGCTCGGCATCGGTCGGCTCGGCGAGCATGGCCAGCGCCTGCCACGGATGGGTGGCGATCACCGCGGCGTCGAACTCGTCGTAGCCGTCCGAGTCGTCCGCGATCCCGACGCCGGTCTCGAGCCGGCGGACGCTGCGCACCGCGGTCGAGGTCAGCACTGCCGTCAGCTGCTTGGCGGCCCGCTGCACGTAGCTGGCCGAGCCGCCGACCACCGTGCGCCACTGCGGCGATCCGGTGACCGACAGCATGCCGTGGTGGTCGAGGAACCGGAACAGGTACCGGGCCGGATAGCGGTCGGCCAGTTCCGGCGCGCACGACCAGACGGCCGAGATCAGCGGGGTCAGGAAGTGCATCCGGAAGTAGTCGCTGAACCGGCCCCGGTCCAGGAACTGGCGCACCGTCTCGGGATGGGCGGCGTCGGCGCTCTCGGCCAGCAATGCCCTGGCCTGCCGGTGGAACCGCAGCACCTCGGTCAGCATCCGCAGGTAGCGGCGGTTGGTGACGTTGGCGACGGTGGGGAACAGGCCGCCCAGGCTGCGGGAGCCGGCGTACTCCAGGCCGCAACCGCCACAGCGCACCGACATGCTCATCTCCGACTCCTGGGTGGCGACACCGAGTTCGGAGAACAGCCGCAGCAGCTGCGGATAGGTGCGCTCGTTGTGCACGATGAAGCCGGTGTCGACCGCGACCAGCTGGCCGGCGGCATCGAGCAGGTGGTGGGTGTCGGCGTGGCCGCCGAGCCGGTCGGCAGCCTCGTACAGGGTCACGTCGGCCTCGCCCTGGAGGATGTAGGCGGCCGTGAGGCCGGCGACGCCGCTGCCGATCACTGCGATCCGTCGTCGGCTCAAGGCTCCGCCTCTCACTGGGCTGCAAGGTCAGCAGGTGAGCCGGACTGCCCCGTGGACCACCTGCTCGATGAGATTCGGAGTGACCCGGCCGGCGGATGGCTCGAAGTCGGGCAGCAGGGTGCTGAGCACGAACTGGGCCGACATCTCGTGCCACAGCTCGGCCCGGCGCAGCAGCGCATGGCCGTCGCCGGACACCGCCACCAGGCTGACCGACGCGCCGACGGCCTCGAGGCGGCCGGCGAAGGCCGCGGTGGCCCTCGCCGAGGTCATCCGGTCGGCGTCGCCGTGCATCAGCAGCACCCGGCGGTCGGCCAACTGGTCGACCGGTTCGCCGGGCGGCAGCCAGGGCGCCAGCCCGACGATGCCGCGGACCTGCGGGTGGCCGCCGATCCGCATCGCGGTCCGGCCGCCCATCGAGTGCCCGACCAGTCCGATCGGCAGGCCGGGAAAGCGCTCGGTCAGCTGGCCCAGGGCCCACTCGGCGTCGCGCACCGGCGCGGGCTGCTGGCCGCCGGTGGCGTTCCAACCCCGGGTGGCGTTGCGCAGCCGAGCCACCGCGACCCGGCCGGAACCGGCCCGGCCGATCCGGTGGGCGAACGGAAGCATCCGCAGCACCGCCACCTGGCGGGCCCGCACCGGCGCCAGGCTGGTCTCGCGACCGCCGTGCAGGACCAGCACCACGGCCTCGGCGCGTCGCCGGCCGGTGCTCACCGACAGGTGGGGCTCTCCAGTGATCATGCTGGCCACGGTACCCAGGCCGAAACACCCCATACCCCCGGCCGGACGGCGGCGCTGGGCCGAGACGCTAGATTCCAGCACTGTGGACAGCCGTACCGGACTGCCGGTCGTGGGCATGGTGGGCGCCGGCCAGCTCGCCAGGATGACGCACCAGGCCGGCATCGCGCTGGGCCAGTCGCTGCGGATGCTGGCCGAGACCGCCGACGACGGGGCGGCGCTGGTCGCCGGTGACGTCGAGGTGGGCGACTACCGAGATTTGGCCGACCTGCGCCGGTTCGCGGCCGGCTGCGACGTGCTGACCTTCGACCACGAGCACGTGCCGGGGGAGCACCTGCAGGCCCTGGCTGCCGACGGGATAGTGGTGCTGCCCTCGGCACAGGCCCTGCGGTTCGCCCAGAACAAGGCGGCGATGCGACGCAGGCTGGCTGAGCTGGGAGTGGCCGCGCCGGCCTGGCGCGACCTGTCGGCCGAGGCAGATCCACGGGCGGCACTGGCCGAGTTCGGCGCCGAGACCGGCTGGCCGGTGGTGCTGAAGGCGATCTCCGGCGGCTACGACGGCAAGGGGGTCTGGATCGTCGAGACGCTCGCCGACGCCGAGCCGCTGCTGGCGGCGGGCACCGCGCTGCTGGCCGAGGCGAAGGTGGATCTGGAGTTCGAGGTCGCTGCGGTGGTGGCCCGCTCGCCGTTCGGGCAGGGCGCGGCCTGGGCCCCGGTCGAGACCGTCCAGCAGGACGGCATCTGCACCGAGGTGATCGCGCCGGCGCCGCGGCTGAGCGCCGAGCAGGCCGAGTCCGCCCAGCAGCTCGCGCTGCGGATCGCCGCCGAGCTCGACGTCGTCGGGGTGCTGGCGGTGGAACTGTTCGTCGACCGCAGCGGTGGGTTGCTGGTCAACGAGCTGGCGATGCGACCGCACAATTCCGGGCACTGGACGATCGAGGGCTCGCGCACCTCGCAGTTCGAGCAGCACCTGCGGGCGGTGCTGGACTACCCGCTGGGGGTGACCACCCAGACCGCCCCGGTGGTCGTGATGGCCAATGTGCTGGGTGGCCCGGACGACACCGAGCCGGCCCTGGACGAGCGGGTGCACCACCTGATGGCCCGCTGGCCCGACGTGAAGATCCACCTGTACGGAAAGGGGTTCCGTCCGGGCCGCAAGGTCGGGCACGTGACCGCGCTGGGCAGTGATCTGCAGGTGGTGCGCGCCCGGGCCCGGGCCGCGGCCGACTACCTGTCCCTGGGAACCCGAGCGAAGGTTGATGCCCATGAGTAGCGACCAGTTCGGCGACGCTGGGCAGCCCTGCGACGGCGAGCGGCCCGGCGACCGGTCGCCCCAGGTCGCGGTGATCATGGGCAGCGACTCCGACTTCGCGGTGCTGGCGGCGGCCGGTGAGGCGCTGGCCGAGTTCGGGGTGCCCTTCGAGGTGCGGGTGGTCTCGGCACACCGGACGCCCGAGGCGATGCTGGACTACGCACGCACCGCCGCCGGCCGTGGCCTGCGGGTGATCATCGCTGGGGCCGGTGGGGCGGCTCACCTGCCCGGCATGGTGGCCTCGCTGACCCCGCTGCCGGTGATCGGGGTCCCGGTGCCGCTGAAGTACCTGGACGGGATGGACTCGCTGCTGTCGATCGTGCAGATGCCGGCCGGGGTACCGGTGGCGACCGTGTCGATCGGCGGTGCCCGCAATGCCGGCCTGCTGGCAGTCCGGATCCTGGCAGCTTCCGACGAGCGGCTGCGGGCCCGGGTCGAGGCCTTCCAGGCCGAGCTTGCTGAGACCGCCCTCAGCAAGGACCGGGCGCTGGCCGAACGGGTCCGTACGCTCGGCTGGTGAGCAACGGGCGACCACCAGCGGGCCGACGTGTTACAGGTCAGTGGTGGCGTGCCGGCTCGATCGGGCGCCGGCTGGCCGGCCGCCGGGCCAGGCAACTGGTCGCCGCGCTGCTCGCGGTCGGAGTGGTGATCGCGGTGCTGGCGGTGCTCAATCGGGAGCCGGCGCTGCGGGTGAGCTCGCAGGCCATTCGCGGCACCGCCGAGCCGGACGGCCGGCCGGTGCTGCTGGACAGCTCCCTGTACCTGCCCGAGCGCACCCCGGCCCCGGCGATCCTGCTGGCCCACGGCTTCGGCGGCTCGAAGGCCGGCCTGGACGGCCAGGCCCGCACCCTGGCCCGCGCCGGCTACGTGGTTCTGACCTACACAGCAAGGGGATTCGGTGCTTCCGGCGGCCTGATCCATCTGGACTCGCGCCGGTACGAGGTGGCCGACGGCGCGCGGTTGCTGGACTACCTGCAGAGCCGTCCCGAGGTGGCCCGGTCCGGGAACCGGCCGGTGGTCGGGGTGGCCGGCTCCTCCTACGGCGGCGCGCTGGCGCTGATGCTGGGGGCGACCGATCGCCGGGTCGGCGCGGTGGCGGCCGACATCACCTGGAACAGCCTGGCCGGGTCGCTGTTCCCCAACGGCGCCGGCGACAGCGCCGCAACTGCCCAGGCTGCCGGGGTGTTCAAGAAGCTGTGGGCCGGGTACCTGTTCTCCAGCGGGTTCGCGCCGGCCACCGCTGGTTCGTCCGGCAGCGCTCCTGCTGACGGTGCGGGCCCGGCCGGGTCCAGCGGTTGCGGCCGGTTCGCCGCCGAACTGTGCGCCAGCTACCAGCGGGCGGTCGCCGGACGGCCGGACCTGCGGCTGGCCACCCTGCTGTCCGAGTCGAGCCCGGCCGGCGTGCTGAGCGGCATGCGGGCGCCGACCCTGCTGACCCAGGGCGAGCAGGACTCGCTGTTCGGGCTCAGCGAGGCCGATGCGAATGCCCGGCAGATCTCGGCGGCCGGCGCCGAGGTGTACGTGCGGTGGCGCAGCGGCGGCCACGATGCCCCCGGTGCCAACGACGATGTGACCGGCCTGCAAAGGAGATTCTTCGATTCCCAGCTCCGCGGCCGCGGTGATCCGGGCAGCACCTTCGAGCTTTCCCAACCGGGCGCGGGGATCTCCTCGACCAGTGGCCGCACCGTGGACACCACGCTGCGCGCCACCGGCTACCCGGGGGTGGCCGGCGCCAGGTTCGGCAGCACGCCGGTGGTGTTGCACGGCACGCCGCAGCGGATCAGCGCACCGGCCGGTGGCACGCCCGCTGCGGTGTCGACCATTCCGGGGCTGGGCGACCTGGTCGGTGGGGTGGCCGGCCTCGGCCGGGGCGGGGCCGCAGGCCGCGGCAGCCAGCCGGG
>JAVEEO010000409.1 GCA_030840415.1 Pseudonocardiales bacterium
CGGTGCGCTCGGCGCTGGAGGTGTTCGCCGCCCACGAGGTCAGCGTGCTGGTCGACTCCCGGCACGGTTTCACCCCCACCCCGGCGGTGTCGCGGGCGATCCTCGCCTACAACTCCGGACGCTCGGAGCACCTGGCCGACGGCGTGGTGGTCACCCCGTCGCACAACCCGCCCGCCGACGGCGGTTTCAAGTACAACCCGCCGGACGGCGGCCCGGCCGGCACCGACATCACCGGCTGGATCCAGGACCGGGCCAACGAACTGCTGGCCGACGGGGCGGCCAAGCTCAAGCGAATTCCGTATGAGCGGGCGGCGGCCTCGGACTACGTCCAGGGCTTCGACTTCCTGGACGACTACGTCAGCGCGCTGGCCGGCGTGCTCGACCTGGACGCGATCCGCTCCGCCGGCGTCCGGATCGGCGCGGACCCGCTCGGCGGTGCGTCGGTGGCCTACTGGGGCGAGATCGGCGAGCGCTACGGGCTGGACCTGACGGTGGTGAACCCTGACGTCGACCCGCAGTTCGGTTTCATGACCCTGGACTGGGACGGCAAGATCCGGATGGACTGCTCGTCACCGGCGGCGATGGCCTCGTTGATCCAGCGGATGCAGCGCGACTCGAGCGGCGCCACCCGCTACGACATCGCCACCGGCAACGACACCGACTCCGACCGGCACGGCATCGTCACCGCCGACGGCGGGCTGATGAACCCCAACCACTTTCTGTCGGCGGCGATCAATTACCTGTATGCCCACCGGCCCGGCTGGCGCGCCGACGCCGCCGTCGGCAAGACCCTGGTCAGCTCGTCGATGATCGACCGGGTGGCCGCCGACCTCGGACGCAAGCTGATCGAGGTGCCGGTCGGGTTCAAGTGGTTCGTGCCCGGCCTGCTGGACGGCTCGGTGGGCTTCGGCGGCGAGGAGTCGGCCGGAGCCTCGTTCCTGCAGCGCGACGGCAGCGTCTGGACCACCGACAAGGACGGCATCCTGCTGTGCCTGCTGGCCTCGGAGATGCTGGCGGTCACCGGCCGGTCGCCGTCGCAGCTGTACCGGGAGCTGACCGCACGGTTCGGCGAGCCGGCCTACGCGCGGATCGACTCGCCGGCCAGCCGGCAGCAGAAGGCGGTACTGGCCAAGCTGTCGCCGTCCCAGGTCACCGCCTCGACGCTGGCCGGCGACCCGATCACCGACCGGCTCACCACCGCGCCGGGCAATGGCGCCCCGATCGGCGGCCTGAAGGTCACCACCGAGCGCGGCTGGTTCGCCGCCCGACCGTCGGGCACCGAGGACGTGTACAAGCTCTACGCCGAATCCTTCGACGGGCCCGACCAGCTGGCCCGGATCCAGGACGAGGCGCGCGAGATCGTGGCCAGCGCGCTGAATAGCTAGGCACCCGGAACCCGTCTTGCCGTTCGGACCGAAGCCCGGGTCGACACCGAAGCGAATAGGGCGACTGCCTCGCAACGGGCCTTTCGCTGAAGAGGTATGAATGTTATAACTTTCGACCACACGCCTTCGACTGCGGCTCGTGGGCGGCTGGGCCAAGGTACCTCCCTTCTGCGCGGCCCCCACGTCGGTGCTCGAAGCCATCAGGGTGTGGCCCGCTCGGTCGAGAGGATTGATTCCCATGGCCACTGCCTCCGAGTCCGACGTCGCGATGGCCACGGGCACCAGACCCGGTATCGGCCGGAGGTCCGCGCTGACCCGCGGCGCGGGGGCGTGGATAGCGGTGTTGCTCGCGATCCCGCTGGGCCTGGCCGTGCTGTTGTTCACCCACTACGGGCAGGGCGTCAGCGGCATCGACCTCGGCGTCTACCGCGGTGGCGCCGGCACGCTGCTGGACGGCAAACCGCTGTACGAGTTCGTATACGGGCCCGGTTTGCCGTTCACCTACCCGCCGATCGCAGCCGTTCTATTCGTTCCGCTGGCCTGGTTGCCCGGCGCCCTCGCACTGGGGACGTGGACGTTTCTCTCGGTGCTGGCGCTGGAGGTCGTGGTGTGGCTGACGCTGCGCCACCTCGACGTGACCGATCCCGTTCTCCGCCTGCGCTGGACCGCGATCTTCGCGGTGATCGGGCTGTCGCTGGACGCGACCCTGTTCAACACCTGGATCGGCCAGATCAATATCTTCCTGATGCTGTTGATCTTTCTCGACCTGCTCGCACCGACCGGCCGGTTCCGCGGCGTGGCGATCGGCATCGCGGCCGGGCTCAAGCTGACGCCGCTCATCTTCATCGGGTACCTGCTGTTCACCCGCCGCTTCCACGCGGCGGCCACCGCGACCGCCGCGTTCGCCGCCACTGTTCTGATCGGCTTCGCGGTGACGCCGAAGGATGCCGCGAGCTACTGGAAGAAGTACGTCTTCGACGTCAAACGCATCACCCTGGACGGACAAGCCCCGTTCCTGGACTCCTCGATCAACCGCCTTCTCGCGCGGCTGCACTCGCCCCACCCCAGCGTCGTGTACCTGGTGCTCGCGGTGGTGGTCGGCGTGCAGGGTTTGACGGTGGCGGTGTGGGCGAGCAGGAGGGGTTATGAGCTGACCGGCGTGATGGCCTGCGGCATCACCGGGCTGTTGGTGTCGCCGGTGTCATGGACCTTCCACTGGGTGTGGTTCGTCCCGCTGCTCGTGATGTTGACGGTCCGGGCGTCTCGCGGCAACCGGACCGGCGAGAAGATCGGCGTCGCCCTGATGTGGCTCGTCTGCCTGACCTCGGCGTGGTGGGTGGTCAAACAGATCCGGGACGACCCAATACCGGCGCCGATAAACCACTTCTACGCGAACTGGCTGACCTTCGCCGGCATCGGCGCGCTGATCGGCTTCGCCCTGCACCTGCGCCGCACGGCCGAACTCCCCGCGAGGGTGCCGGAGCCGCTGCCCTGACGCCCGTGACGCGGAGCCGCTGCTGAGCAATACTCCGGATCGCGGCGGACCAAGCAGTACCCGGCAACCGCTCTCATGCCCTCATCAAAGGGTGATCCGCATGACGACCCGCCGGGCGGTGGGATGGCTGATCTCGCGGAAGCCGGCCTCGGCGAAGGCCTGCCGCGGACCGACGTGCAGCTCGCCCCAGGTGATCTCCTTGCCGGGCTGGGTGATCATCGGGTAGGCCTCCAGCGCGCGGGCGCCGCGGCCGCGGGCGAAGTCGACGGTGGCACGCGCGAGCGGGTAGGTCAGGCCCCGGCCGCGGTAGCCCTTGCGCACCACGAAGCAGGTGACCGCCCAGATGCCGTCGTCGTCCTTGTCCTCGGCACGCCCGGCCCATGGGATGCGCGAGCCGCGCAGCTTCGGATACGCCGGCCGCGGCTCGACCGCCACCCAGCCGGCTGGCTGGTCCTCGACGTAGGCGACCAGCCCGCTGGTGGCCGGGGCGTCCGGGGTGTCGCAGGCGGTCTGCGCGCACAGCGCCGCTGCGCGCTCGTCCTGGGTGGTGTCGCGCCAGATCCAGCCCGGCACCTTGAAGCGCTGGCACAGGCAACGGGCCGCGTAGTCGGCGCTGAAGATCGCACTCAGGTCGTCCCAGGACGCCTGGTTGGCCGGCACGATCCGCACCTGCTGGTCGGATACCGGCCCACTCGTCGCCACGTCGGTCATCATGCATGATCATCGATCTTGCCGCCCGGTTCCTGCGCGCGCGGACACCGCTGCGGGCTCACAGGCTCTTGTGCGGGCCGCTCAGCTCGTCCAGGATCAGCACCGTCTGGGTGGCCAGCACGTCCGGCATGGTCTGGAAGGTGTTGAGCACCAGCTCCCGCATGCTCGCCGCGTCCTGGGTGCGTACCAGCAGCACCAGGTCGTTCTCGCCCGAGACCAGCGCGCCGTGCCAGACCTCGGGAATCTGCAGTACCTGCCGCCGGACCGCCTTCCAGGAGTGCTGGCTGATCTTGAGGTAGACGTAGGCGGAAATGCCGAAGCCGTAGCGCTCCGGGTCGATGGCGGCGGTGTAGCCGGTGATCACGCCTTCGGAGACCAGCCGTTCCACCCGGGTGTAGGCGCTGGCACGGGAGATGTGCAGCTTCTCGGCCAGCGCCCGCATCGACAGCCGGCCGTCCTCACGCAGCTCGGCGATGATGGCCCGGTCGGTGTCGTCCAGCTGGACCGGTCGTCTGCCCTCAACCGCCTGTGGCCGCCTCTGATTCGACATGCTGCACGATATCAAGGTTTCGACTGCCATTCGTCTAGAGCTAGGCGGATTTTCTAGATCAACGGCTCTGAACCAACGACACTGGACGCATGATTGTGGACACCTCTGCCGGCCCGGGGTCCGACGCGCTGCTGCCCACCTCGACGCCGCGCTGCCTGATCGACGCCGACGGCCGGCCCACCGCGGCCGAGGGGGCCGGGCTGCCCGACGCCGAGGTGCTGCTCGAGCTGTTCCGGCTGATGTCGCTGGGCCGCCGTTTCGACAGCCAGGCCACCGCGCTGACCAAGCAGGGCCGGCTGGCGGTCTATCCCTCGGCCCGCGGCCAGGAAGCCTGCCAGGTCGGCGTGGTGACCGCGATGGCCCAGCGCGACTGGCTGTTCCCGACCTACCGGGACTCGGTGGCCCTGGTCAGCCGTGGCATCAACCCCGTCGAGGTGCTGACCCTGCTGCGCGGTGACTGGCACTGCGGTTACGACCCGTACCTGCACCGCACCGGCCCGCAGTGCACGCCGCTGGCCACCAACACCCTGCACGCGGTGGGGCTGGCGCATGCGGCCCGGTTGGCCGGCGAGGACACCGTAGCCGTGGTGCTGCTGGGCGACGGCGCCACCAGCGAGGGCGACACCCACGAGGCGCTCAACATCGCCGCGGTCTGGCAGGCGCCGGTGGTGTTCCTGGTGCAGAACAACGGCTACGCGATCTCGGTGCCGCTGGCCAAGCAGACCCGGGCCCGGACGCTGGCCCACAAGGGCGTCGGGTACGGCATGCCGGGCGTCCTGATCGACGGCAACGACGCGGCGATGGTGCACGTGGCGGTGTCGGAGGCGATCGAGCGCGGTCGCAGCGGCGGCGGCCCGACCCTGATCGAGGCGCTCACCTACCGGATCGAGGCCCACACCAACGCCGACGACGCCACCCGGTACCGGCAGGAGGCCGAGGTGGCCAGCTGGCTGGCCCGGGATCCGCTCAGCCGGTTGCAGACCTACCTGCAGGACGACGGACTGCTCGACGAGGCGGCCATCGCCGAGATCGCGGAGGAGGCCGAGGCTCGAGCGGGCCGGCTGCGGGCGGCCATGAACGCCGACCCGGTCACCGACCCCGCTGAGCTGTTCGCGCACGTCTACACCGAGCCGACCGCCGCGTTGCGCCGGCAGGCGGCCAATTTGGCCGATGAACTGGCAGGCGAGCTGGCCGACGATCTGGCTGAGGAAGTCTCCGAGGGGGCGTCATGACCGCGGTCGCCGACGGCACCGAGACAGCGCAGGAGCTGGGCAGCCTGACGATGGCGGGCGCCCTGAACCGGGCCCTGGCCGACGAGCTCCGCGCCGACGAGCGGGTGCTGGTCTACGGCGAGGACGTCGGCCCGCTGGGCGGCGTCTTCCGGGTCACCGACGGCCTGGCCGCCGAGTTCGGCGACCGGCGGGTGTTCGACTCGCCGCTGGCCGAGTCCGGCATCGTGGGCACCGCGATCGGCATGGCGATGCACGGCCTGCGGCCGGTGGTCGAGATGCAGTTCGATGCCTTCTCCTACCCCGCCTTCGAGCAGATCGTCTCCCACCTGGCCAAGCTGCACAATCGCAGCCGCGGCCGGATCACGCTGCCGGTGGTGATCCGGGTTCCGTACGGCGGCGGCATCGGCGGCGTCGAGCACCACTGCGATTCCTCCGAGGCTTACTGGGTGGCCACGCCTGGCCTGAAGGTGGTGACGCCCGGCACCGCCTCGGACGCCTACTGGCTGATGCGCCAGGCGATCGCCAGCGACGACCCGGTGATCTTCCTCGAGCCCAAGCGGCGGTACTGGGCCAAGGAGGAGATCGCGGCCGAGCCGGCGGCGCCGTTCTCCCAGGCGCTGGTGCGCCGGACCGGCTCCGACGTGACGCTGATCGGCTACGGCTCGATGGTGCCCACCCTGCTGGAGGCCGCCGACGCGGCCGCCCAGGAACGCATCTCGGCCGAGGTGGTCGACCTGCGCTCGCTGAGCCCGTTCGATGACAAGACGGTGGTCGCCTCGGTGCGCCGGACCGGGCGCGCGGTGGTGGTGCACGAGGCCAGCGGCTTCGCCGGCTTCGGGGCCGAGATCGTGGCCCGGCTCACCGAGCAGTGCTTCCACCAGCTGCACGCGCCGATCGGCCGGGTGACCGGCTTCGACATCCCGTACCCGCCACCGATGCTGGAGAAGCACCACCTGCCGTCGGTGGACCGGATCCTGGACGCGGTGGACCGGCTGCAGTTCGACGACACCGTGGCGCTGCCGACCGGGCCCGGTAACGATGCCTGAGTTCCTGCTGCCCGACCTCGGTGAGGGCCTGACCGACGCCGAGATCCTGGGCTGGCTGGTGGCGGTCGGTGACCAGGTCAGCATCGACCAGCCGGTGGTCGAGGTCGAGACCGCGAAGGCCTCGGTCGAGGTTCCGATCCCGTTCGCGGGGCGGGTGTCGGCGCTGTTCGGCGAGCCCGGCCAGCGGATTCCGGTCGGCTCGCCGCTGATCGCCGTCGAGGAGGTCGGTGCCGGCAATGGCGAGCCTGCCAGCAATGGCATGGCTGCCCACAGCGGCGAGGTGGCCAGCAACGGCGTCCCCCGCAATGGCGAGGCTGTCAGCAACGGCGTCGTTGCCCGCAATGGCGAGGCTGGCAGCAGGGGTCACGCGGCGCAGGAAGCCTCGGCCGGGGTGGGCGAAGCTGCCGCCGAGACGGCCCTGGCTGAATCCGCCGAATCCTCGGAGTACTCCGGCGCCGTCCTGATCGGCTACGGCACGTCATCGGCCCCGGCCCGGCGCCGTGGCCGGCAGCGGCGTACCGCTGCGCCCGCGGCGTCGGGCCCCGCCGCCGCACCGGAGCCCGGCACGCTCGGCCAGGTGGCCACCTCGGTGATCTCCCCGGTGGTGCGCAAGCTGGCCCGGGACCGCGGCATCGACCTGACCGAGGTCCGGCCATCGGACCCGTCCGGTGTCATTCGCCGTTGTGATATCGAGGCATTCTCCGCTTCGCCGGCCGCTGCCGAAGCTGCTGCACCTGCCGCGGCTCCTGCACCTGCCGCGGCCGCAGCCGCCGCCGGTGGGATCGAGCGGGTGCCGCTGGTCGGACTGCGCCGGGTGATGGCCGACAAGCTCAGCCAGTCCCGCCGGGAGATCCCGGAGGCGACCGTCTGGGTCGACGTCGACGCGACCGGCCTGCTCGAGGCGCGCCGGGCGCTGAATGCCGCCCGGCCGGACGAGCCGGTCAGCGTGCTGGCGCTGGTGGCGCGGTTCTGCGTGCTCGGCCTGCAGCGCTACCGCCAGCTGAACAGCCGGATCACCGAGAACGCCGTGGAGATCCTGCCCGACGTCAACCTCGGCTTCGCCGCCCAGACCCCGCGCGGGCTGCTGGTGCCGGTGCTGCCGAAGGCGCAGGCGATGACCACCCGGCAGCTGTCCGCGGCGCTGACCGCGCGTACCGAGGCTGCCCGGGCCGGCTCGCTGACCCCGGCCGAGCTGACCGGCGGCACGTTCACGGTGAACAACTACGGGGTGTTCGGGGTGGACGGCTCGGCCGCGATCATCAACCATCCCGAGGTGGCCATCCTGGGCCTGGGCCGGATCATCGACCGGCCGTGGGTGCACGAGGGCGCGCTGACCGTCCGCAAGGTCAGCCAGCTGACGCTGGCCTTCGACCACCGGGCCTGCGACGGCGGGGTGGCCGGCGGCTTCCTGCGGTTCGTGGCCGACTGCGTCGAGAATCCGGTGACCGCGCTCGGCGAGCTGTAAGCCCGTTCTTCCCGCCGGATGCGGCGGTGAGAGACTCAGCCGGTGACCGCATCCCGTCCCGATCTGACAGAGTTCATCGCCGGCCTGCCCAAGGCCGAGCTGCACGTGCACCACGTCGGCTCGGCCTCGCCCCGGATCGTCGCCGAGCTTGCCGCCCGGCATCCCGCCGCCGGGGTGCCGGCCGACGTCGACAAGCTTGCCGAGTACTTCACCTTCTCCGACTTCGGGCACTTCATCGAGGTGTACCTGTCGGTGGTCGACCTGATCCGCGACCCGACCGATGTCCGGACGCTGACCTACGAGGTGGCCCGCGAGCTGGCCGGCCAGCAGGTGCGCTACGCCGAGCTGACCATCACGCCGTACTCGTCGGTGCACCGCGGCATCGCTGCCGAGGCGTTCCTGGAGGCGATCGAGGACGCCCGGCTGGCCGCCGAGCGCGACCTGGGGATCGTGCTGCGCTGGTGCTTCGACATTCCCGGTGAAGCCGGGTTGGCAGCGGCGGCCGAGACCGCCCGGATCGCGACCGAGCTCGCCCCGGCCGGGCTGGTCAGCTTCGGCCTGGGCGGCCCGGAGATCGGGGTGTCGCGCCCGCAGTTCAAGCCGTACTTCGACATGGCCCGGGCAGCCGGGTTGCACAGCGTTCCGCATGCCGGTGAGACCACCGGGCCGGACACCATCTGGGACTCCATCCGGGTGCTGGGGGCCGAGCGGATCGGGCACGGCACCTCAGCCGTGCAGGACCCCGAGCTGCTGGCCTACCTGGCCGAGCACCGGATCCCGCTGGAGGTCTGCCCCACCTCGAACGTGGCGACCCGGGCGGTGCCCGAACTGGCCGAGCATCCACTCGCCGAACTGGTCGCCGCCGGCGTGCAGGTCAGCATCAACTCCGACGATCCGCCGATGTTTTCCACCGATCTCAACAGCGAATACGCCATCGCCGCCGAGCTGCTGTCGCTGGACCGGGCCGGTATCGCGGCATTGGCCGCCGACGCCGTGACCGCCTCGTTCGCCCCCGACGACGTCAAGTCCCGGGTGCTCGCCGAGATCGAGACCTACACCGCAACCATTCCGGTTGAATCCATCCAGGTACCTAAAGGACGGGCCTGACGCGCCGCTGCTCCACTCCCAACGATCCTCGACTGCGGCTCTACCCTGCTGACACCGTTACCCTCACCGTGACTTTGGCGGTGGACACCATCTCGCCGACCTGCGCAGAGGGACGTACTGAGGTGCTGTGGCAAATCCACGTGCGGCGCACTTCTCAGTCAACGACTCTTTCCCGGAACGCAACCTTCGACTCATCTCTGTCAGCCGCAGCATCTCCCGCCTCTATAACTCACTCAACCGGGGCCGACTGAGGCGAAGTCCGCGACTACGAGCACGGCTCGCTGCGGACACGCTATGACTAGGAGACCTATGAGAACGTTCACCGCGTATGTTCACAACATGGACGTGACGAGGTCGTTGACAACAGGTTACTTCCCGAAAGAAGTCCCTGTCTCATTTTCGAGTGAATCATTTGCCAAGCTGGCTCCTACACTCAGCGTTTCGACCGGGCCACCAACAACACCAGTCCGCTTTAACCTTGCACGAGCAGGTGGATTGAGACGTTCAACCGAGATCGCTAACCCCTTTGCCCAACTCTCCATAGTTTCCCTTTGTTCCCAACACTGGGTAAAGCTTCAGACCCTCACGCGATTAAGCCCAATCTCATTGACCCGGCCTATCAGAAACCGAAGAGAACCCGCCTTAACCTACCTAGTTGACCTAGCACGACGACCGGAAGCAGTGATACGGCGAATGCCGGGAGGGGCGGTGACCCTTCGAACTGATATCAATCAGTTTTACCCATCGATTTATACTCACGCAGTCGATTGGGCAGTAAGAACAAAGCGTCGGGCTAAGAAGGCTAAAAACGCTCAGGGGCTTGGCCCAGAGTTAGATAAAAGACTGCGAAACTCTCGGAGTGGCCAAACCGTCGGACTCTCCATCGGTCCGGACACCTCATGGCTCGTATCAGAATTAGTTCTCGGCCGCGTGGACGAAGCGCTCACCAGAAAATTTCCCATCGTCACGAAGCGAGCAGTTCGATTCGGTGACGATATGCTTTTTTATGCGTCTTCGATCGAGGAAGCACATGAGGTTCTTGGCGAATACGAACGCTGTCTCGCGGAATATGAACTCTCCCTCAATGCGACCAAGGTTGCCGTGGTCGGTGGCCTTGAAGCAGCTGATCCGAGCTGGGTTTCGACGCTGCGCCGATTCCAATACCGTGATGCGACAGAAGATCAACTCGCCCAGGATCTCATAGATCTTTTTGCTTTCGCGCATGAAATAGCTCGATCATTACCCACACAAGGCGTACTCAGTTATGCGATTAAGCGTTGCAATCCTTTCCCTGCAGGTAAGCGCACTTGGCCAATTTATCGAGACTTGGTTCTGGCATCGATTACGCAGGAAGCGTCGACCTTGCGTCACGTCTATGAAATCCTTATGTTCGCCAAGCAGCATGCGCTAGCAGTTGATCAAGATGCGGTTGTTGACGTTCTGAATGAGGTGTGTGCCAGGCATGCGAGTTTCGATCACGGCTTCGAGGTCGCGTGGATTCTCACAATCCTTCGCGACTTGAATCTTCCACTCGACGCAGCAACGGCAAATGCCATCGCGACGATGAACGATAATTGCTCTCTAATTTTGCTCATTGATGCTGTCCAGCGAGCGCCCTTTACCTTAAACGGGGTTGATACGAGCGCCGCATTGTCGCGGGCCGAACTCAAGGGGGCATTATCATCTGAGGATTGGCTGCTGGCGTACGAGAGCAGGGTTGCCAAATGGTGCGCTCCGCGAGCCTGGGATGGGTTACCCCAGTGGGAGGGACTAAAAAAGGCCGGCGTGAGATTTTTCGTTCCCAGCCCACCCACACGCTTTCGCGGTCTGCGTCGAACTCATCCCCGTTTCATGCCGACTTGGGGTGGCTACTAACACGGGTACGGGTGACAGGCGGTTGCTGAAGTTGCGTTCCAGGATTCTGTTCTAACGTAACGAAGATAATAGCTAGGTTTCGTCCAGCGATAAAGACCCAGCGACGCCTGTCGCGACTCTTGAAGCGGACACAGCAGAGAGG
>JAVEEO010000411.1 GCA_030840415.1 Pseudonocardiales bacterium
CCCGGGAGCCAGCCGCTTCTCTGCGGTTGGGTGCGGGTCAGCGGCGCACGCCGCCCGGCACCGGTAGTCCGCCCTCGGTACCCGGCAGCTCGGTCGCCGGCACGCCGCCCTCGGTGTAGTAGTCCTCGTAGGTGGTCTGGTCGACTCCCTGCGGAGCCTTCACCGCCCGCAGCACCAGGGTGAGCACTACGGCCACCAATATGTTGAGCACCAGCGCCGAGAAGGCGATGTAGACCTTCGTGTGGGTGTAGGGAAAGGTCGCCAGCGAGCCGCCGAAATGCTTGGTGGCAGCCGACTTCTGGTGGTAGGCCGCGACGGTTCCGTAGAGGATGCCGACCGCCCAGCCGGCCAGCAGCGCCCACCGGTGCAACCAGCGGGTGTAGAGGCCGACCACGATCGCCAGCAGGGTCTGCAGGATCCATACGCCGCCGAGCAATTGCAGGTTGATCGCGTTCTGCTTGTCCAGCCCCAGCACGAAGGCCAACGCGCCGAACTTGACCACCAGCGAGGTGATCTTGGCGACCTGTGCCTCCTGCTTGTGGGTGGCGTCGCGGACCAGGAACTCCTTGTACACATTGCGGGTGAACATGTTCGCGGCCGCGATGGACATGATCGCCGCCGGCACCAGGGCACCGATGGCGATCGCCGAGTACGCGATGCCGGCGAACCAGCTCGGGAACTCGTCGCGGAAGAAGTGCGGCACGGCCAGCTGCGGGTTGGGCTTGCCGTCGCTGCCGATCACCGACGTCTTCTCGGCGATCGCGGCGTAGCCGAGCAGTGCCAGCATCGCCAGCAACAGCGAATAGGCCGGCAGGATCGTGGTGTTGCGCCGGATCACGTTGCGGGACTTGCCCGACAGCACCGCCGTCATCGAATGCGGGTACATGAACAGCGCCAGCGCCGAGCCCAGGGCGAGCGTGGCGTAGGCCCAGTAGTTGTTGTTGCCCGGTACGAACACCCCGGTGGCAGCGCCGGTCTTCGGGTTCTTGGTCGCCATCTTGGTCTCGGCCGCCTGGAACAGGTGGTGGAAGCCGACGTGCACCCCGATGTAGACGATCGCCACCGCGATCACCAGGTAGATCAGGCTGTCCTTGACGAAGGCGATGATGGCCGGCGCCCGCAGGCCGGAGGAGTAGGTGTAGGCGGCGAGCACCGCGAAGGCGATCAGCAACGGCAGGTCGCGGACGAAGGCATTGCCCTTGCCGCCCAGGCCGATGGTGTCGATGACGGCCTGGATACCCACCAGCTGCAGGGCGATGTAGGGCATCGTCGCGACGATGCCGGTCACCGCGACCGCCAGCGCCAGGATCCGCGAGTCGAACCGGCCCCGGACGAAGTCCGCGGCCGTGACGTAACCCTTGGCATGCGAGACCGACCACATCCGCGGCATGAAGATGAACACGATCGGGTAGATCAGGATCGTGTACGCGACCGCGAAGAACCCGGTCACCGCCCCGGTGGCGAACATCGCGGCCGGTACCGCGATGAAGGTGTAGGCGGTGTAGAGGTCACCGCCCAGCAGGAACCAGGTGATCACCGTGCCGAAGCTCCGGCCGCCCAGGCCCCACTCGTCCAGGCTGTGCGGGCTGTCGGCCTTGCGCCAACTGGCAGCCCAGAACCCGCCCACGGTGACGACGATGAAGAAGAACAGCAGGACGCCCAGGGCTACGCCGTCGACCTTGGTGTCGAGGGCCAGTTGCACGGTGTCGCCGCTGGCGGCCGGCGCGCGGCCGGTCACCGGGGGCTCCGGCTACGGTCGCGCTGGACGAGCAGGTAGGCGCCGCCGGTGCAGAACCCGCAGACGATGACCCACAGCATCTGATACCAGTAGAAGAACGGGAAGCCCCACAGCTCCGGACCCTTGCGGGCGTAGAGGGGCACCCAGAGCAGGGCCGCGATCGGAAGGGCCAACAGGATTCCGGCGGCTACCGCGACGCCGGTGGAGAGGCGGTGCGTGGACGGCTGGGACAAGTCAACCTCCTAGGAGAGAACCGTCGAAATGTAGTGCACGATCGGTTTGTTCAGCGTCTGGAAACGCTGTCACGGGTCGAATCCACCATCAGACGGTAGCGCTGGTGGCCGCCCGAGCGGCGGCGCCGATCCGTGCGGGACCGGCTACTGGCAGCCACCGGGCCGGTTGGAACCGTTGTGGACCGGATGTGGCACTCTCGATCCACCATGTCAGCACTGTCGGATCTGCTCGCCAGCCAGACCCAGCTGGACGAGCACCAGACCGCCCACCTCCAGCAACTGGTCGCCGAATGGCAGCTGCTGGCCGACCTGTCCTTCGCCGACCTGCTGTTGTGGGTTCCGACCGGCACCGAAGGCGAATTCCTCTGCGCGGCACAGTGCCGGCCCACCACCGGAGCGACCGCCTACCTCAACGACCGGGTCGGTGAGCGGGTGACCGGGCAGCGGGCCGCGGCGCTGCGAATCGCGGTGGGCGAGGCCAGGATCTTTCGCGAGTCCGATCCGGACTGGGAGGGCGACACCCCGATCCGGCGGGAGGCGATCCCGATCCTGTTCGGCGGCCGGCCGGTGGCGGTGCTGGGCCGCGACGGCAACCTGACCAGCCTGCGCAGTCCGAGCCAGCTGGAGCTGGCCTACCTGCAGAGCGCCGCCGACCTCGCCTCGATGGTGGCCACCGGCGCCTTTCCCGGACCACCCAGCGAGCGCGAGGACGGTGCCGGGCCGCGGGTCGGCGACGGGATGGTGCGGCTGGACCCCGAGGGCCGGGTGATCTACGCCAGCCCGAACGGCTCGTCGGCGTTCCGGCGGCTCGGCTTCACCGGCAACCTGCTGGGCGCCGCCTTCGCGGATGTGGTGACCGAACTGGCCCGCGACCCGTTCGTCGCGGCCGAACTGGAGCAGATGACCGCCGAGGCCCTTGCCGGTATCCACCCGTCGAGCCGCGAGCTCGACGGCGACGGGGCGATCGTGCAGTTCCGGGCGATTCCCCTGCACCCGCGGGGGGAATCACTCGGAGCGCTGGTGCTGCTACAGGACGTCACCGAACTGCGCCGCCGGGACCGGCAGATCCTGAGCAAGGACGCCACCATCCGCGAGATCCACCATCGGGTGAAGAACAACCTGCAGACGGTCGCGGCGCTGCTGCGCCTGCAGTCGCGCCGGGTGGCCAATCCCGAGGCCCGGACGGCGCTGGAGGAGTCGATGCGCCGGGTGTCCTCGATCGCGCTGGTGCACGAGACGCTGTCCTCGGCGATCGATGAGGAGGTCGCCTTCGACGAGGTGGTGGACCGGCTGCTGGCGATGCTGGGGGAGGTGGCCGGTGCCGGAGCCCGGGTCCGCGTCGAACGCATCGGCAGCTTCGGG
>JAVEEO010000437.1 GCA_030840415.1 Pseudonocardiales bacterium
AGTCCGCGGCACCTGGGACGCCAACCGCGACGTCGCCCACCGGCTCGTCACCGGCTTCAAGCCCGCCTCGGCCCGCGCCGCGCAGCACGCCTGCTCCTACATCGCGAAGTTCCTGCACTGGTACGCAGGGCACGCCGGCCGCAACCCTCAGCAGCCCATCACCCTCGCAGAGCTCACCAAACCCGGCCTGGTAGACGCCTACATCACCGCCTACACAGGCACCGACAAATCCAAAGCCACCATGCGCTCGGCGCTGCGCCGGGCGCTCGGCTCCCTCACCCCGGCCGGGCGCTCACCCATCCTGCCGTCCAGCATCGTCTCCCCGCCGTACACGCCTGCCGAGTGCGCCGCACTCGTCCGCCTCGCCCGCCACCAGCCGACACCAACCCTGACCGCCGGCATGTCGTTCATCGTCGGCCTGGGCCTCGGCGCCGGTCTCGACAGCCGCGACATGCGGCACCTCACCCGCAATGACTTCGCCGAGGTCCACCTCGACAGCAGCGGCCCGGTGCTGACCGTGACCGTCGAACACGGCGACCGGCCCCGCACCGTCCCCGTCCGCCACGCCTACGCCGACCTCGTCCGCCGCGCCCTTGAACTTCACGAAGCCACCGGAAAGCAGGCCGACGCATTGCTCCTCGGGCACACAGCCGGTCGGAACAACGTCGCCGGCAACTCCCTCGCCGAAGCCAAGACCGTGGACCCGAACGGGGTGCAGCTCACCGTCACCCGGCTGCGCAACACCTGGCTCGTCGCCGTCATGTCCTCGCCGCTGCCGCTTGCCGACGTGCTGCGCGCGGCAGGCCTCACCAGCGGCCGCACCATCACAGACCTGCTGCCGTACTGCCCGGTCACCCCGGCAGCCGACGCCGAACGCATCCTCGCCGGCTTCACCTCGGCCGCGGGTGACGCGCCGTGATCAGCCGCGCCGAGTTCGACCGCACTCTCACCTACCTCGACCGCACCGGCATTCCCGCCGACATCGAGGCCAAACTCGCGGATGCTCGCGTCAAGGACGGCTGCCCCCGCAACCTCAAGGCTCGGATCCTGCTCGCCGGCATCATGCTGTGCGCCCAGCATCGCGGCACCACCGTGATGACGAAAGTCCACCGGCTGCTCACCACCAGCCTCGACGCGCGGCAGCAACAGCTTCACGGCATCCGACGACCCGACGGCAGCACCGTCACCGTCCGGCAGCTGCGGTACCTGTTCCGGCTCATCACCGACCTGTACGAACACAGCACCGCCTACGCGCCCGAACTAGACGACATCACCCGCGCCGGACGCGCCGACGTGTTCCAGGCCCTGCTCGATGCGCTCACCGGCGAAGCCCGCCGCCACCTGCGCCCAGCATCGGCGTACGCCGTGGACGAAACCGCCATCGAGTCCGCCGCCCGCGGCAAACGCAACAACGAACGCGCCGCGCAGGAAGAAGACCGGGCAGCGGCGGGAGAACGCGGCCACATCCGTGTCGCCGACCGCGACGCCCGCTGGGGCCACAAGACCAAGACCTATGAGAACCAGTCCGGACTGATCTTCGGGTACCAGGCCGTCACCTTCACCCGTGTCGCCCCCGTCGGCGGGCCCGCCGAACCGATCCTGTGCGACCGCATCGCGCTCGTCCCCGGCAACGACAACGGCGCCGCCGCCACGCTCGACGTCCTCGGCGGCTTCGGCCGGGCAGAACAGCTGCCGCGCGAGGTCCTGGTAGACCGCGGCTTCAGCCAGCTCGGCACCGAAGGCTGGGCAGCCCCACTCGCCGCACTCGGCGTCCGCCAAGTGTTCGACCTCAAAGTCACCGACCGCGGCGCCCGGCCACACCCGCGTGATGGCTACCTGATGATCGACGGCCAGCCGTACTGCCCGTCCATCCCCGAAGAGCTCATCGTCATCCCGCGCCCGGTCAACCTCTCCGCCGGCAAACTGCCGAAGCACCCCACGAAGGAACAGAAGGCCGAACACGACACACGCCAGAGAAACATCGACGAGTTCAATGACGCCATCGCCACCCGCGAGCAGTACCGGTTCGCGCCCGTCGGCAGGACGAAGGCCGGGCAGCAGCGCTGGCAGTGCCCCGCCCGGGCCGGCAAGGTGTCGTGCGTCGGCTGCCCGTTCAGCATCGACTATCCCGACACCGTCGCCCGCGTAGAGCCCGCCGACCCGGCGAACCTGCCCAAGGCATGCCGGCAGGAGACCATCACCATCCGCGACGACGTAGACCTCAAACGTCGGCAAGAACACCCGTGGGGCAGCCCCGCCTGGCAAGCCTCGTATTCACGCCGCGCCCGCGCCGAGGGCACCCACGGCATCCTCAAGGCCAGCGACAGCGGAGCTATCCGCCGCGGCTTCACGCGCTACACAGGACTCGTGCGCACCGGCATCGTCCTCGCGCTCGCTATCGCGCAGTCCAACCTCGTCATGCTCACCAAATGGGCCATCGCCACCAACAACCATGTGGACCCACTGACGACCATCGACGTCACACCGCGGCCATTCCAGGAACTCGACCCCGACGACGGAACAGCCGGCGGCCTCGCCCCGCCCGCCGCATAACCACCACCCCCACGCGCGACAACTGAGGAGCACCACCCATGCAGCCCGCAGGCCAACACGGCCTGACGGGCCAGACGCACACCCGGCCCCCGGCATGCCCCGCGAGAAAGTCCAACGACCCGTCGGACTTCGCCCTCCCGCGCCGCACGCACGCGCCATCGGCGCCAGATCAACAACATGCCCGCCCGAGAACCAGTCTCGGACGGGCTTTTGTCACTGTAGGACGCCGACTTCTGTCAGCACCCCAGTGCGGAGGGTGTGGGATTTGAACCCACGGACAGTTTCCTGTCGAGCGCTTTCAAGGCGCTTGCACTCGGCCGCTATGCGAACCCTCCCGAACACGTCAGCCCTGCCGGGCCGGCGCACCGGGGCCAATTCTGGCAGAGCCGGGGCCGGTCCAGCGGGCCGGGCACTCCTGCCCAGACGAACTGTCAGCCCGGTGGGGTAGATCTGGGGTCATGAACGAACCGAGAACCCCCGACCTGGACAACCTGGAGCTTCGTCCGCTCCCGGGCAGCGAGCGTCCGCCGGCCCGCGAGATCTCTCCCGCGGCCGCGCCGCTGGCCACCGACAGCCCGATCTCGGTCACCCTGGTGCTGCGCCGCAAGGCCGAGGTACCCGACGAGGCGCTCAGTTTGCTGCAGCCGGCGCTGTACGCGGCAGCGCAAGCGGGCCAGGTGCAACCTGGTTTCCGCGACATCACCTTCGGAACCAACGGCGCCTACCCGGCCGGGCCGGGCTGGGACCCCTGCACCGGCCTGGGCGTTCCGGACGGCACGAAGCTGCTCGCCGCACTCCAGGCCGCCGGGAGCTGAGGGCCGAGCCAACGCCGCCGAGGACGGCATCGGCCATGGTGGCGGGTGGGCGGCACCCGTGGCGCGGCCGTTTCCGATCTGCGAATGTGAGCCCATGGCAGTCACCGTCCAGCCCGTCAGCGAGGCCACCTTCGACGATGTGCAAACGGTATTCGGCACCAAGGGGCAGGCCGCCCACTGTCAATGCCAGGGCTACCGCCTCGGCTGGTACGCCCAGCACTCCGACAACGTCCAGGGCCGCCGCGAGCTGCTCCGCGACCAGGCGATCGAAGGCCACGGGCTGCTGGCCTACCTCGACAGCGAACCGGTCGGCTGGTGCTCGGTGGCACCGCGCTGCGACTACGGCTACCTGCGCCAGACCACCTGGAAAGGCCGCACCGAGGACAAGGCCGACGCGGGTATTTGGGCGGTCACCTGCCTGGTGGTGCGGGCCGGGTTCCGCCGGCAGGGCATCAGCCACGCGCTCGTTGCCGGCACCGTCGACCTCGCGCGCGAGGGCGGTGCCCGAATAGTCGAGGCCTACCCGATGAAACCCGCTCCGGGCAAGGACGTCACCTGGGGCGAGCTGCACGTCGGCAAGCTCAGCAGCTTCCTGGCTGCCGGGTTCCAGATCGTGCACGAGCCCTCGCTGCGGCGCGCGGTCGTCCGCTACGAGTTCTGACCGGCCGGGCCTTGCATGAAACACGCCGAACTGATCACGGCATAACCACCGAGCCATCCCACATTCGGCCTCAGCCGAGCTATACGGGGCCTCTTCACAGTCGAACTCAGCACAGCGCATCCAGGTCGACGCGCGCTGGGAAGGGCTCGACCGACTCGAACACGCCGGTGATCGAGCCGCCGTCCTGATAGCCGAAGGTACCCGCAAGGTGGCACGCGATCAGCGAAACTGGAACCTCAGGGTCGATGATCCAGTAGAACGGGATGCCTGCGTCGGCATACTCACCCCGCTTAACCAGGTTGTCGGTCCGCCGCGATCCTGGCGAGACGATTTCCACCACCAGGATGGTGCTTGCCGCTTGAAGTAGTCCGCCGGTTTCGGTAACTCGGTCGAATTCCTCCCGGTCGACAACCACCAGATCGGGTCGACGCGCCGTGCCAGGCTGGCCCAACGGGGCGAGTTGCACATCGAGATCGACATCGGGAACAGCGCGAAGGTTGCTGGGCAACTGGCTTCTCAGCTGGACGTAAAGTTCGGCAGCAACCACCATGTGACGCGGCGTCGGGCTGGGCGATATGACGAGGTTGCCCTCCTGAAGCTCCCAGCGGTGTCGGTCATCCTCGCTGAGGGCGGCGTAGTCCGCGATCGAGAGCAGGCGCCCGGGCGGCTGGGTTAGCGCTGTCACGGCTGGCTCCTCATGCGTCAAGTCTGGCATGCGAGGACGACAACACCAGACCGGCACAGGGCTGCAGTCGGCCGAGCCCACCAGGATCGGTTCAGCGGCCGCCGGTGATCTTGCGGTCGCGCTGCTCGACGCCGGGCCGGCCGTAGGGGTAGTCGGCGGCCTCCGGGTCGCTGGCCGCGTCCAGCCGCTCGGTCTGCTCAGCACTCAGGTGCAGGTCCGCGGCCTGCAGGTTGTCCTCGAGCTGCTCGGTGGTCCGCGCGCCCAGGATCACCGAGGTCACCGCCGGCCGGTCCGACAGCCAGGCCAGCGCGACCTGGGCCATCGACATGCCCTGCTCGTCGGCGACGTCGCGCACCGCGTCGACGACGTCCCAGGTGCGCTGCCGGCCCGAACGGCGGTCATAGGCCTCCACCCCGCGCTCGGGATCCTCGCCCAGCCTGGTCGCCCCTGAGGGCCGTTCCTCCTTGCGGTACTTGCCGGTCAGCCACCCGCCGCCCAGCGGCGACCATGGCAACAGGCCCAGCCCGTTGGCCTGGCAGGCCGGCACGATCTCCCATTCGATCTCGCGCACCAGCAGGTTGTACTGCGGCTGCAGGGTGACCGGGGCGCGCACGCCCAGCCGTTCGGCGGTGCTGACCGCCTGCTGCACCTGCCAGCCGGTGAAGTTCGACAGCCCGTAGTAGTTGATCTTGCCGGCCCGCACCGCGTCGTCCAGGAAGCGCAGGGTCTCCTCGATCGGCGTCAGCGGGTCGTGCGAGTGCACCTGGTACAGGTCGATCCAGTCGGTCCGCAGCCGCCGCAGCGACGCCTCCAGCGCCGACCGCAGATGCCGGTGCGACAGCCCGACGTCGTTGGGCCCGTCCGCCATCGGGAACCGGCCCTTGGTGGCCAGCACGACCCGGTCGCGACGGCCGGCATCGGCCGCCAGCCACCGTCCGATGATCTCCTCGCTCGTTCCGCCGCTGTAGACGTCGGCGGTGTCGACCAGGTTGCCGCCGGCATCGAGGAACTGGTCCAGCTGGGCGTGCGCACCGTCGGGATCGGTCTCGGTGCCGAAGGTCATGGTGCCCAGGGCAAGGTTGGATACTGACGTCCCGCTACGACCGAGCAACCGGTACTGCATGGCGAACCTCCCGCTGGAACTGGCTGTCCCTCCTTCCTACACCCCGCCCGTCAGCTGCCTGCCACCCGGACCTCGCCCGTAGGCTGGGGCGATGAGCACCCGGCCACCCGTGGAATGCTGGCTGACCGACATGGACGGCGTCCTGGTCCACGAGGAGCGTGCTCTGCCCGGCGCCGCCGAATTCCTGCAGCGGCTCACGGACAAGAAACGCCCGTTCCTGGTGCTGACCAACAATTCGATCTTCACCCCGCGTGACCTGGCCGCGCGTCTGCAGCGG
>JAVEEO010000438.1 GCA_030840415.1 Pseudonocardiales bacterium
ACCAGCAACACCGACCGCGCCGCGGCCTTGCCAACCTGGCTCCACACCTACAACCATCACCGCTCACACACCGCGCTCGGCGGACAACCACCCATCAGCCGCGTGAACAACGCTGCTGGGCATTACAGCTAGCCGGTGATGGTGATCGGCTGGCCGGCCGAGACCAGCCGCCAGTCCTGCGACGCGAACGCCGTCGGGTCGATGACCTTGGCGGCCGTGACCCAGTCGATGATCAGCTGCCGGATCTCCACCTGGGCGTTGTAGACCACCGGGGCGGTCTTGACGCCGGGGAAGTTGCCGCCACCGGACTGCCGGTAGTTGTTGATGGCGATCACGAACTGCTGGTCGTCGGTCACCGGAGCGCCGCCATAGGCCAGGTTCTTGATCCGCGACCCGACCGGCTGGGCGATGTCGATGTCATACGTCAAGGACGTCGCGGCTGAATTTCCAAGGCCGCCCATGATGTCGTAGTTGTAGTCCGGGGTGCCGTTCGGCGCGGTCGGGGTGACGGCGTTGGTGAGCTGGTCCGGGGTGAACGGGCCGGTGCCGCTGACCTGCTTGAAGTACGACGCCGAGAACTCCAGGTAGGCCCGCACCTGGGCGCCGGTGAACACGATGCCGAGCAGGGTGTTGTCGAAGATGTAGAGGCCGGCGACATCGCGCACCGTCACGTTGCCGGCCGGGATCGCGGCCGCCGCGTTGAACGGAGCGGCGATCGACAGGATCGGCAGCCCCGCCGACGGCGAGCCGGCCAGTGCCTTCTTGACGGCGTCGGCCTGGACGTAGTTGATGAAGTCCATCGCCGCGGTGTCCTCGTAGCGCGAGGTCGCCGCCGACATCGCCGCGGTGGAGGTGCCGACCACGCCGTTGACGTAGCTGCGCACCTTCTCGTGTTGCTTGGCCACCAGCGCGAGGACCTTCTCGTCGGCGCTGACGGTGTTGGCGTTGAGGACGGTCGCGCTCGAGCTGGCGACCTGCCAGCGGCCGCGCTCGGAGACCAGGTCCAGGTCCATCACGGTCAGCCGCTCGCCCCACTTCAGCGGCTCGGATAGCAGCACCTGCTTGCCGGTGGCGGTGTTGGTGACGAAGCGCTGCGGGATCTCCAGATGGGCATGCCCGACCAGGATCGCGTCGATGCCGGGCACCTGCTGGGCAAGCAGCGTCGAGGCGTTCTCCGGCCAGGGCAGCGCGTCGCCGTAGCTGGAGGAGGTGTCCGCGCCGGAGTGGCAGGACACCACCACGATGTCGGCGCCGGCCTGCTTCACCTTCGGGATCACGATCTTGGCCTGCTCGACGATGCCGTTGAACTTGATCCGGCCGTCCAGGTTGGCCTTGTCCCAGATGGCACAGCCCGGGGTGACCAGGCCGACGATGCCGACCGTGATGTACTCGCCATTGCCGTCGTCGTGCCGGTGGCCCGCGCTGTGCCCCTGGTGGTCGCCGACCCGAACCTTCTTGAGAACGAACTCGGGGAAGGCCGGCTTGCCGGTGTTCCAGTCCAGCGCGTTGGCGCACAGCAGCGGGTGGTGCAGCTGGGACTGGAACTTGCGCAGCGTCTCGATGCCGTAGTTGAACTCGTGGTTGCCGATCGCGGCGGCGTCGAAGCCGATCGCGTTCATGGCGGCGGCCATCGGGTGGATCGGGGCCTTGGCGCCGGTGATCGGGTCGATCCGGGCGTAGTAGTAGGCCAGCGGGGTGCCCTGGATGGTGTCGCCGGCGTCCAGAGTCAGCGTGGCGCAGTCGCCGCGCTCGGCGCGCATCGCGTTCACCAGGGTGGAGATCTTGGCCAGGCCCACGTCGTTGTGCTGGGCGTCGTCGTACTCGGCGTCCTTGAAGTAGTCCCAGTTCAGCACGTTGCCGTGGGTGTCGGTGGTGCCGAGCACCGTCAGCCGGAAGCCCTTTGAATCCTTGCCGGCACCCTTCGCTGAAGCGGGAGCGGCGCCGAAGAATGCCGCGCCGACCGTGCCCACCGCCGCCGTGGCCAGCAGTTGACGTCGGCTGATCGTTAGCTTGTCCACCGGGAAGTCCGTCCTGTCGAGTAGCGGTCGCGTAACCAGCAGTGCGCAGCCTAGGCGATGGCAGGGACAGTTTCCTGCCGGCGCCGGCGCTGCTGGACAATGGCGCGGTGACCGCCAAGCCCGCTGTGCCCAAGCCCGCCGTGCCCAAGCCCGCCGTACCCAACGTGCTGGCCCACCGCTACGCCTCGCCGGCGATGGCGACGCTGTTCAGCCCCGAACACAAGGTGGTGCTCGAACGCCAGTTGTGGCTGGCGGTGCTGACGGCCCAGCAGGACCTGGGCATCAGCACTCCGGCCGGGGCCGTGCAGGCCTACCGCGCGGTGGTCGAGGCCGGTACCGGTGCCGTCGACCTGGATTCGATCGCCGACCGCGAGCGGGTCACCCGGCACGACGTCAAGGCCCGGATCGAGGAGTTCAACGCCCTCGCCGCCGCCGGGACGGGCGTCGAGCACGAGCTGATCCACCGGGGCATGACCAGCCGGGACCTGACCGAGAACGTCGAGCAGCTGCAGGTCCGCTCGGCGTTGCGGCTGGTCCGCACCAAGGTGCTGGCGGTGCTGGTCCGGCTGGCCCGCCGGGCCGCCGAGTACGAGTCGCTGGCGATCGCCGGCCGCTCGCACAACGTCGCCGCCCAGACCACCACCCTGGGCAAGCGGTTCGCGAGCGTGGCCGACGAGCTGCTGGTGGCGCTGGAGCGCCTCGACGAGCTGCTGGCCCGCTACCCGCTGCGCGGCATCAAGGGACCGGTCGGCACCGGCCAGGACATGCTCGACCTCTTCGACGGCGACGCGGCCTTGCTGGCCGAGCTGGAGCGCCGGGTCGCCGAGCACCTGGGCTTCGAGCGGGTGCTGACCAGCGTCGGCCAGGTCTATCCGCGGTCGCTGGACCACGACGTGCTGTCGGCGCTGGTGCAGCTGGCGGCGGGCCCGTCCAGCTTCGCCACCACGCTGCGGCTGATGGCCGGCCACGAGCTGGTCACCGAGGGCTTCCGGCCCGGCCAGGTCGGCTCGTCGGCGATGCCGCACAAGATGAACACCCGCTCCGCCGAGCGGATCAACGGCTTCGCGGTGATCCTGCGCGGCTACGCCTCGAT
>JAVEEO010000485.1 GCA_030840415.1 Pseudonocardiales bacterium
TTCGAGGCGACCGCGCGCACCTGGGACGCCGAGGTGCTGCCGGTCGACGATGACCGGCTCGCCCCCGACGACCGCGTGATGGAGGTCCTTTCCGAGCACCTGTGCCAGGGCTGGCTCGAGGGCTACCTGCTGACCGGGCGCCACGGCCTGTTCGCGACGTACGAGGCGTTCGCGCTGGTCGTCGCGTCGATGGCGACGCAGCACGCGAAGTGGCTCGAGACCACCGCGCACCTCGCGTGGCGCGCGCCGGTACCGTCGCTCACGTACCTGCTGACCTCGACGTGCTGGCGCAACGACCACAACGGCTTTTCGCATCAGGGTCCCGGCTTCGTCGATACGATCATCTCGAAGAAGGGGACGGTCGCCCGCGTGTACCTGCCGCCCGATGCGAACTGCCTGGTGTCGGTCGCGGATCACTGCTTGCGCAGCAAGAACTACGTCAACCTGATCGTGATCGACAAGCAGCCGCAGCTGCAGTGGCTGACGATGGAGGAGGCGGTGGCACACTGTGCCCGCGGTGCCGGTGTCTGGTCGTGGGCCGGGACCGACGACGGGTCCGCCGATCCCGACATCGTGCTGGCCTGTGCCGGTGACATCGTGACGATGGAGACCGTGGCCGCGGCGGCCATCCTGCGGCAGTGGCTGCCGCACTTGCGCACCCGGGTGGTCAACGTCGTCGATCTGATGACGCTGATCCGGCGGCGCGATCACCCGCACGGCATGGACGAAACCCTGTTCAAGGAACTGTTCACCGACCACGTGGACGTGGTGTTCGCCTTCCACGGCTACCCCGGCGCGGTGCACCAGCTGGTGCACGGACGGCCCGATGCCGACCGGTTCCGGGTCCGCGGGTTCATCGAGGAGGGCACCACCACCACGCCGTTCGACATGGTGGTGCGCAACCGGGTGTCCCGGTACCACCTGGTGATGGACGCCATCAACAACGCCCACCGCACTCCGCCGGGGGCCAGCGACCTCAAGGCCTGGTGCCAGGCCCGCCTGGACCAGCACGCCGAGTACGTGGTGGCCCGGCTGGAGGATCTGCCCGACATCCGGGACTGGGTGCTCACCGATCCGGTTCGCCCCGCCTGATGGCAGCCTCGATCCTGGTACTGAACTCGGGCAGCTCCTCGGTCAAGCTGGCCATCCTCGACCCGGTGACCGGGGATCGGGCGGTGACCGGGCTCGCGGAACGGATCGGCACCGATGAGACGACCGTCCGGATCCGCCGGGGGAGCGAGGAGTTGACCAGCACCCCGGCGGACGGCTCGCATCGCGGGGTGATCGCCGACCTGCTCGGGGCGCTGACCGCCGAGGTGGCCGAGGTGGCCGGGGTGGGCCACCGGGTGGTGCACGGCGGTCGGCGGTTCACCTCGTCGGTGCTGCTCGACGACACGGTGGTGAAGGCCCTGGACGAACTGACCGAACTGGCGCCGCTGCACCTGCCGGCGAACCTCGCCGGCATCGACGCCGCCCGCGCGGAGCTTCCCGGGCATCCCCAGGTGGCGGTGTTCGACACCGCCTTTCACCGCAGCCTGCCACCGCACGCCTACCGGTACGCGGTGCCGGCCGGGTGGTATGAGGATCATGCGGTGCGCCGGTACGGCTTCCACGGCAGCAGCCACCGCTATGTCAGCGCACGGGCGGCCGTTCTGCTGGAGCGCCCGCTCGGCTCGTTGCGCATGGTCACCGTGCACCTGGGCAACGGCTGCAGCGCGACCGCGGTGCGCGAAGGCAGGTCGGTGGACACCACCATGGGCCTGACACCGCTGGAGGGCCTGGTGATGGGCACCCGCAGCGGTGACGTCGACGCCGGGCTGCTCGGCTACATCGCCGGCCGGCTCGGGCTGGACCTGGCCGCGGTGCTCGACCAGCTGAACACCCGCAGCGGACTGCTCGGCCTGTCCGGCATCAGCAATGACATGCGCAGCCTGGAGCAGGCTGCCGACGCCGGCTCCGCGGCCGCGGCGCTGGCGATCGAGGTGTTCTGCTACCGGCTGGCCAAGGCTATCGGTGCGCTGGCGGTGGCGCTGGAGCGGCTGGATGCGGTGGTGTTCACCGGCGGCATCGGCGAGCATTCGGCAACCGTGCGCTCGAAGACGCTGGCGCGGCTGGGGTTACTGGGCATCGGCGAGGACGCCGCGGCCAACGCCGACCATGGCGAGCGGACCGGTGGCCGGATCAGTGCGAGCGGTTCCGTGCCGGTGCTGGTGGTGCCCACCGACGAGGAACTGGTGATCGCCCGCGACACCTGGGAGCTGGTCCGGTGACCGGCGGGCTGCCGGTCAACCAGCGGCAACCACCGGGCCGGTGTGACCAGGCTGGCCGGTAAGCAGTACCGCGCTGGTGAGCAAGCTCCGGAATTCGGCGGCGAAGCGGGTTGCGGGCGCGCCATCGACCACGGTGTGATCGATGGTCACGGTGAGATCGAGCACCTGCCGAACCTCGACCTTGCCCTCGACCGCGAGCGGCCTGCTGCTGGCACCGCCCACGATCACCGAGAGCGAGGCGAGGGTCGGCGTAGCGATGGCGAAGCCGCCACCACCACCGAACATCCCGACCGCACTGACCTGGACCGTCCCGGTAGCCAGGTGGGCGCGATGTGATCGGCGCAGCACCGCGTACATGAGCCGGTAACCACCGGGGATCCGTCCGCCGAGAGGTGCCGCGATGTCCAGCAGGCGGCCGGACGTCGTGCTGGCGGGGTCGGCCTTGACCGCGCGCAGCTCGGCGCCGATGTCCGCAACGGCGCGCAGGTCGGCGTCCCGGACCACGTGGACCAGTCCGAACGGTCCGCGCGCGGTCGGCACCTCGATCAGGGTCTGGACGTCGACCGCCCGGTGCCGGACCAGCCGACCCCGCCAGTCGCGGTAGGCATGCACCTCTGGATGGGCGGCCACCGCCCTGCCCAGACAGGCGATCACGAACGCGGTGAGCGACGCCGGCGGGTCGTACCGGGCGAGTTCGCGCCGGGCCGTGCTGATGTCGACCTCGAACAGGCCGTGCATCGGCACGATCCGGCGGCCTGAACGAAGAGCGGCGGTCACCAGCCGCCGGCTGGGCGGGAACGGCTCCACGTCGTAACCGCGCCGCGCTGGAACGACCTGCCTCGTCGCCTGCATCCGTACCTCCCGGTTTGCATCCTGGCGGGCTGCCGTGCGGGGCAGCAGGGTCGAAGGTCACCGCCGAGCCGGCTTGCGGCAACTGCGGGACCAAAGGCTCTGCAGCTCGATCCATCCGATGCGGCAATCTGCGGAGCACGGGCTCAGCCGTCCGGTTGCACACGCCACGAGGAGCGAGATGAAGACTCAAGGTCCGGTCGTAGTCGGGATTGACGGATCGTCCGGTGCCGAAGCGGCGGTGCGCTGGGCGGTCGAGGAGGCCCGCACCCGCAAGGTCGCGGTAAAGCTGGTTTGTGCCTACCACGTGCCGCCCGGCTACTACCAGGGCATGGGCATGTACACCGAGTTGCCCGAGCAGATGGAGGCGGTCCAGCAGGCGGCGGACCGGGTCGTCGAGGACGCGCTGGCCGCCGCCAGGGTCGACCCTGATGTCGAGGTTCGCGGTGGCACGGTGGACGGAACCCCGATATCGGTCCTGATCGAGGAATCAGAGAGTGCTTCGCTGCTGGTCCTCGGGTCACGGCATCGATCGGCGCTCACCTCGAGCATCCTCGGCTCGGTGAGCGCGGCGGTCGCGGCCCGCGCCGAGTGCCCGGCAATCGTGCTGCGCGGTCCGGCCGGGCTGGCCGGGGAGCACGCGGAGGTAGTGGTCGGGGTGGACGGAACCCCGGCGTCCCAGGCGTTGCTGGAGTTCGGTTTCGATCATGCGAGCCGCCGGCAGGCACCGCTGCGAGCCGTGATGTGCTGGCATCCGGACCTGCTGGCGTCGATGTTGTGGCGGCCCGAACCACCAGTACCCACCCGGGCCGAGGCCTGGCTGGCCGAGACGATCGCGGGATGGCAGGAGAAGTACCCCGATGTCGAGGTGCACAGCGGCGTGGTGCGCGAGCACCCCGCCGCGGGCCTGGTGGCCGAAGCGGCTGCGGCGCGACTGCTGGTGGTGGGCAACCGGGGTCGGCACGCGATGGCCGGCACGCTGCTGGGCTCGGTGAGTCAGGCCGTCGTGCATTCGGCGACCTGCCCGGTGGCCGTGGTTCCCACCCAATCGTTATGAACCTGGTGCCCGGCGGCTGACGAAGGCCAGCGCTCACAGGAAACGTCCAGGTTCTGGTTAGGTAAGGGCAAGGTGGGTCCTGGAAAAATGGAACCATGGCCACGACCTACCCCGCCCGGTCGGTACCGGCGCCACCGGTACCGGCCCCACCAGCAGCCCCGGCACCCGCTACCGGCACCGATCCCGGCCTCGTGCTCGGCTTGATAGTCGCGGGTGCGCTGGCCACCATCGCGCTGTGGTGGCAGAACACCGAGTCGATCTCCGGCCTGGGGGACTGGCTGACCAACGCCGGACGGGTCACCGGCCTGCTGGCCGGCTACGGGGTCGTCGTCCTGGTCGCCCTGATGGCCCGGATCCCGCCGCTGGAACGAGGCATCGGCGCCGACCGGCTGGCTCGCTGGCACGCCCACGGTGGCCGCTACACCGTCAGCCTGATCCTCGCGCACGGCCTGTTGATCATCTGGGGCTACGCGAACACGGCGCACACCGACGTGATCAGCCAGACCGGCACGCTGCTGACCAGCTACCCCGACGTGCTGATGGCCACCGTCGCCGGCCTGCTGCTGGTCGGAGTCGGCGCGGTCTCGGCGCGTGCCGCGCGCCGGCGGATGCGGTACGAGACCTGGTACTACCTGCACTTCTACACCTACCTCGCCGTGGCGCTGGCCTTCAGCCACCAGTTCGCCACCGGCGCCGACTTCATGACCAACCGCCCGGCCCGCATCGCCTGGTCGGCGCTGTACCTCGGGGTCGGTGCCGCGATCGGCTGGTACCGGTTCGCGGTGCCGATCCGGCAGGCCCTGCGGCACCGGCTGCGGGTGACGGCCGTCTACCCCGAGGCCGCCGGCGTGGTGTCGGTGCTGGTCACCGGACGGCACCTGGCGGAACTGCAGGCCGAGTCCGGCCAGTTCTTCCGCTGGCGCTTCCTGACCCGCGAACTCTGGTGGACCTCCACTCCCTACTCGTTGTCGGCCGCGCCGTCCGGCAACACGTTGCGCATCACCGCCAAGGGCTTCGGCGACCACAGCGCCGCCCTCGCCCGGTTGCGGCCCGGCACGAAGGTGATCGCCGAGGGCCCGTACGGTGCGCTGACGGCCGCTCGCCGGACCCGGCGCAAGGTGCTGCTGATCGCCGGCGGCATCGGAGTCACCCCGTTGCGGGCGCTGTTCGAGTCATTGCCGGCCGGTCCGGACGAGCTCACCCTGCTCTACCGCGCCAGCCGGAGCCACGAGGTCGTGTTCGGCGAGGAGCTCGCCGCCATCGCCGAGCAGCGTGGCGCTCGGCTGCACGTCCTAACCGGGCGCCGCACCGAGCTGGGTTACGACCCGCTGTCGGTCGAAGCGCTGACCACCAACATCCCGGACCTGCGCGACTACGACGTCTACCTGTGCGGGCCGCAGCCGCTGATCTCCGACGTCGGATCGGCGCTGCGTGCGGCCAGAGTGCCGCGCCGGCAGATCCATGTCGAGTCGTTCGAGTTCTAGCTCTCCTCGCCTCCAGCCGTTTTAGCTACAACTAAGGACATTCATGCGCCGCGTAGCCCTAGCCCTCTTCAGCACCGTGACCGGCCTGGTCATGCTGCTGAGCTTCAAGACGCACAGCAGCACCGCCAGCGTGCCGATCGCGGCCGCTCCGGTGGTGCCGAGCACGACACCGAGCACCCCGAGCGCTGGTTCGACCTCGGCCGGCACCACGACGGCACCCACCGGTGCCACCGCCAGCGCGCCGTCCAGCGCCACCGCGCCATCCACCACGCCGTCCAGCGCGTCGACGACCAAGACGGTCACCGGAGACGCCATCGACACGAGGTTCGGCCCGGTACAGGTGCAGATCACTGTCACCAACGGCGCGATCACCGCCGTCGAGGCCGTCGAGTACCCGCAGAGCAGCCCGCGGGATGCCCAGATCAACGCCTATGCCATTCCGCAGCTCAACTCCGAGGCACTCGCGGCCAAGAGCGCGAGCATCGACATGGTGTCGGGGGCCACGTACACCAGCGAGGGCTACCTCAGCTCGCTGCAGAGCGCCCTGGACCAGGCAGGTCTGTGACATGACCGCCACCACCAGTACCGCCCCAACCGGTGCCGACACGCCCCGGAGCGTGCACGTCGAGCACTGCATGGGAACGGTCTTCACCATCGACATCCGCGACCCCGGTTGCTGGGACGCCGCGATCGCCGATGCGGTGCGCTGGCTGCACCGGGTCGACGCCGTATTCAGCACCTACCGGGCCGACAGCGACATCAGCCGCATCCAACGCGGTGAGCTGCGGGTTGCCGAGGCCGACCCCGAGGTGGCTACGGTGCTCGAACTGTGTGCCCAGGTCGCCACCGCGACCGGCGGCGCGTTCACCGCGATGCCCCAGGGGCGGCTGGATCCGACCGGCCTGGTCAAGGGCTGGGCCGTCGAGCGGGCCAGCCGGCTGCTGGGCGCGCACGGCGCGGTCAACCACGCCGTCAACGGCGGCGGCGATCTGCAATTGGCGGGCGAGGCCGCACCCGGCCGGCCCTGGGTGGTTGGGATCAGCGATCCCCGGGACCGGTCCCGCATCGTCAGCACCGTCACCGGCCGGGATTTCGCCGTCGCCACCTCGGGGATCGCCGAGCGCGGCAGCCACATTCTCGACCCGGTCACCGCCCGCCCGGCGCTGGCCCTGGCCAGTGCCTCCGTGGTCGGGGATCGCCTCACCTTCGCCGACGCCTATGCCACCGCGGCCTTCGTCCTGGGGCCGCAGGCGATCCGGTGGATCGAAGAGGTCGACGGTTACGCGGCGCTGCTCATCGATGCGGACGGCACCCTCGCCACCAGCCGCGGCTGGCAGGCCGAACGGTAGTCGGATCACCCGATGTCATAGACGAGATCCACCGCCACGGTGATCTCCTGCTGGCCTGGCTGCAGTGGCACCGACGCGGCCGAACTGCCGGCGGCCGACCGCATGTCGTAGGTGATCGGCGAACCGGCATCCGCCAGTTCGGTGAGGGAGCGGATGCTGCCCAGCCTCACGCCGGCTGCCTGGGCGAGCTGCGCGGCCTGCGCCTTGGCCTGGCTGACGGCCTGAGCCCGGGCCTGCGCCCGCAGCGCGCTGTCGTCGCCGATCGAGAACGAGATCTGCTGGATCCGTACCGCATTTCCGATCGTGCCGACGGCTGCGTCCAGCAAGGCTCCAGCCCTGCTCAGCTGGTGCAGGCTCGCCTGAACCGTGTTGTCGACCTGGTAGCCGGTGATGGTCGCGGCCTTGTCGTTGTAGGTCGGGTTGATGCTCAACTGACTGGTCCGCAGATCCTTGGCCGCGACGCCGTTGTTGCGCAGCAGCTCGATTAGCGCGTTCGCCTTGCTGTTGTTGGCATCCAGTGCCGACCTGGCGCTGGATGCCTGGGTGGACACACCGATCAGGACGGTGACCGTGTCCGGCGTGCCGGTGGCCCGGCCCACACCACGAGTGGCGATGGTGTGCCCGTCCACCGTGGCGGTGGGCGCGGCGGCCAGCGAAGCCCCCACGCCGGCCGGCGATACGCCCGCCACCGCCGGTGCGCCGCCCGGTGCCGCATCGACCGTCATGCCACCGGCGCCCGGCGCCGCATCGACCGCCGTGCCACCGGCACCGGGTGATCCCGGCGCGCCGTTCGGCGTGTTCAGCGGTACCGGGCCGAGGGCAGTTGGCTGCGACCTGCCGCAGCCGGTCAGCAGCAGCCCGGCGGCCACGACCGCAACGGCGGTACGGGTGATGGTGAGCATGGCAACCCTCCAGGTGAGCGGGCTCGCGATACTCACCTAGATGACGCCGACCGGCGGAAACGTTGCGCAGCCGCAGCGAGGCTCGAGCCGGGCGCGTTCGGTCAGCCGGTCGGAACTCCTCGGGGCCTGCCACGCCTGCGCACCACCCTGATCAGGTGGTAACCGAGCAGGCCGCGCACCACCCACGGGCCGCCGACGATGATCGGGTCCAGCCACAGGTGCTTGACGTCGGTGCGTTTCTTGCCGAGCCGGGACGACAGCCCGTGGTGGGAGAACTCGCTCAGGATGCCGGTCTCGGTAATGGGATTGTCCGGTCGCAGGCTCACCATCGAGGCCAGGTTGGCCTCGACCACGTTCACCCGATCGGCGGCGATCAGCAACAGCCAGTGGGCGGCTCGGCCTTCGCTGTAGCGACGGTAGGCAACCTTGCGGATCGCCCCGGACAGGCCCTTGGGCGGGCAGGAGGTGCCGAACACCGGCGGGAGGAAGGCATGCTCGATCGAGCGCTCTCGCGGCCACTTCTCCGGCTGGCGGTCGGGAAAGTCCCAGTGCGCACCGCTGGCGCCGGGATCGAAGCGCTCGCGCGGCACCGCCGGACGGTCCTTCGGGTCCAGGTCGGCTCCCCAGCCGGGAATGCGGGCACGCAGCTCCTCGATCGGCACCGGTAGCGCCGGCTTGTCGGGCGTGTAGGCCATGTCGGCTCTCCCTACGCGGCGTTCGGGACGATGAGTGGCTTGATGCAGTTGTCGAGCTTGGCGGAGAAGATGTGGTAACCCTCGGCGATGTGCTCCAGCGGGATGCGGTGGGTGACGATGTCGCTCGGTTTGAGGTAGCCGTTGCGGATGTGGGAGAACAGCCGGGGCCATTGCCGCTTCACCGGGCACTGGTTCATCCGCAGCGTCAGCCCCTTGTTCATCGCGTCCCCGAACTTCACCGCACTGAACAGCGGGCCGTAGGCGCCCATCACCGAGACGGTGCCACCCTTGCGCACCGAGTCGATCGCCCAGTTCAACGCAACCGGTGAGCCACCCTGCAACTTGAACTTCGCGGACGTCACGTGCTGCAGGAAGTTGCCGTCCGCCTCGGCGCCCACCGCGTCGATCACCACGTCGGCACCGAGGTGGTCGGTCGCCTTCTTCATCTCCACCACGATGTCGGCGTACTCGGTGAAGTTGTAGGTCTCGGCGTGGGCGAAGGACTGCGCCTTGTCCAGCCGGTACTGCAGGTGGTCGATGACGATCACCCGACCGGCACCCATCAGCCAGGCCGACTTGGCCGCGAACAGCCCCACCGGCCCGGCACCGAACACCACCACTACGTCACCCTCGGCGATGTCGCCCAGTTGGGCGCCGAAGTAGCCGGTCGCGAGCGCGTCGGTGCACAGCACCGCGTCCTCGTCTTCCAGCCAGTCCGGGATGACGCTGGGCCCGACATCGGCGAATGGCACCCGGACGTACTCGGACTGGCCGCCGTCGTAACCGCCGCAGGTGTGGGAGTAGCCATAGATCCCGCCGACTGCGGTGGCATTCGGGTTCACGTTGTGACAGTTGGAGTACAGGCCGCGGGCGCAGAAGAAGCACGATCCGCAGTAGACGTTGAACGGCACCATCACCCGGTCGCCGACCCTGAGGCTCTGCACCGACGGCCCCACCTCGTGGACCACGCCGATGAACTCATGCCCGAACGTCATGCCCACCCGGGTGTCGGGCATCATGCCGTGGTAGAGATGCAGGTCCGATCCGCAGATGGCCGCCAGGCTCACCCGGACGATCGCATCGTTGGGATGCTCGATGGGCGGGATGTCCTTCTCCTCGACGCGGATCCGGTACGGACCGCGATAGACCATGGCTCGCATGTGTTCCCCCGTAGGGTGGCGGTCCATCAGGCGCGAATGCCCATCGACGTCGACTGTTCGACGGTGGGCTGCCGACCGCTGTCTCACACTAACCCGAAAACGAAATGGCGCGGTAGGCGTCAGCGCTGGGAGCCGAGGTCCTGGTAGGGCCCGGCGCCGACCACCACCGGCACATCCCCGTCGGCGGCCGCGGCCGGCTGAGGATTGCCCACCACCACGATCGGGCACCGGCTGAGGTGGATCAGCCGCACGGCAGTCGGCCCGAGCCGGGATCTCGACCGGCCACCGGGGTAGCGGCAGCCGAGCACCAGCATGGCCGAATCGGCGCTGGCCGCTGCCAGGCTGCTGGCCACCGGGTCCCCGGTCACCCGTAGCCGCACCGGCACGTCCGGATACCTGTCCCGCACCGGGCCGAGGATCGAGGCCAGCCGGCTCTCCTGGTGCGAACGCAGGTCGCCACCGGTCCGGTGCTGCACCGCCATCTCCGCCCTCCGACCAGTCGAACTCGGCCCAACTGCGCACCGCCACGACCGGGACCCGCCGCAACCCTGCTTCGGCGAAGGCGAATTCCAGCGCCGGCACGCCGGTCGGGCTTGCCGTCACGCCCACGGTGACCGGTCCCCGCGGTTCTGCCGCCGCGTCCGGGCTGCCGGCACCGATCACTGCCACCGGGCAGAGCGCATGGACGGTGACGCCGTAGGCCACCGAGCCGAGCGAACTGCAGCCGTCACGGCCCATCCCGTGCGAACCGACAACTCCGCCTGGACCTGCGCCGCCGGCTGGGCGTGGAGCTAGGACCATGACCCGGCCGGTACGCCGCGCGTCGAGTGGTCGGGGCCGCGTGCATGCCCCGGGCCGTGCCTGCCTGACCGATCCACAGCTGCGGCTCGTCCTCGGCGTGGCCGGCCTGGCACTCAGCGGC
>JAVEEO010000520.1 GCA_030840415.1 Pseudonocardiales bacterium
GGCCGAACGGTCAGCGCTGATACAACCAGGCGGATGAGCTGAGTTCGGGCGTATCCCGCAGTGCTCGCAGCGCACGCATCCGCATCGGCCCGATGCTGCCGACGGGCAGTCGCAGGATCTCGGCCACCTCGCCGTAGCTCGGGCAGTTGTCTGACATCAGCAGCCGAAGAAGTCGTTGTTGCATCACCGGCAACCGCGCCAGCGCCTGTTCCAGCAGGGGCTCGTAGTCGCCGTCGGCCGGGTACACGTCGGTCGCGGCCGGCGGAAAGCGTTCACCGTGCTCGGTCGTCGGGTCGGCGCAGAGCAGGTACCGCTTGCCCTTGATCGCCAACCGCAGGCTCTCGCGACGGGCGGTGGCGGCCAGCCAGGCGGGCAGGCTCTCCGGGTCACGGATCTGATGGCCCCGTTCCCAGAGCCTGATCCAGGTCTGTTGCGCCACCTCGGCGGCATCGCTGTCGTTCAGGCCGACCTTGCGCGCGGTGTAGAGCAGCAGCCTGCCGAACCTTCTGCTCAGCTCGTTCCAGGCGGCCGGATCCTCTTCCGTTCCGCAGGCTCTGCTGAGCAGCGCCTGCAGGGAATGACCAACCAGCGCCGGGGCGCCGGCTTCCTGCGAACCGGGGGCTGGCAGGGCAAGGGCGGTGGCCGTCATGGCGCCGTCCTTTCCAGGATGCGATGACCGCGCCGGCGTGGAGCCCTGGCAGCAGGAACTCCCCGGTTGTGACCGGCGCGGTCTGGGGGACACGGGACGGGGTGGGTCCCCGTGACGGTGTGCCGCGGCGCGGCGTCCCGTCGTGCACGACCGTGCCAATCGGGCACTGCAATCCGTCGACATTCGGTCGATGAAGTGTCGACAGGGGCAGCGGAATTCAGGCCAAAGCGGAGGTACTGACCAGCATTGAGGCGACAGTTCGTCGACAGCGCGCAGAGTCGCCGGATATCTCGGGTGACTCAGCTCAAACCGGCGCCTTCCTGAGTTAAGGTGCGACCACGCTGCCTGCCGTCGATACACCTTCGGTGTCGACGTGATGCCGGAGCGAATCGAACGTGGATTCCGGAGACAGCACGCCCGACGGGCGCCCGTCGGCCGGACCCCCGTACGGACCCGGGTCGTGCCCGGCGGGAGAACCAAATGCTGATTGACAATGCTCACGAAGAAGATGCCCGAGAAGAAGATGCCCGAGAAGACCCTGACCTGCCCCAGATGGGAACCGGCCTGACGTTCGGGGTGCTGGGACCGCTGGAGGTCCGGGCCCGCAGCGGGCTGATCCATGTCGGCGGTCCGCAGATACGCGCGCTGCTGGCGCTGCTGCTGATCCGCCCCGGCCAGGTGATGAGCCTGTCGACACTGGTGGCGAGCCTGTGGTCCGGCGATGCACCGCCCTCGGCCGAGCGCACCGCGCGGACCTACATCTCACGGCTGCGAATGGCGTTGGCTCCGGTGACCGGCCGGCCGGATCCCGGACCGTCGATCGTCACCGCGCCGCCGGGGTACCTGCTGCGTACCGACCCGCTGTCGGTCGACGCCCCGCGCTTCGAACAGTTGGCGGTCGCCGGGCGGCAGGCGTTGACCCGGAACGACCCGGTGACGGCGCGCTCGCACCTGTGCAACGCCTTGCGGTTGTGGCGTGGCGATGCGTTCGCCGAGTTCACCGACGTCCCCCTGCTGCGGGCCGAGGCGAGCCGGCTGGAGGAGGTGCGGCTCAGTGCCGTGGAGAACCGCCTGCAATCGGAATTGCGGATCGGGATGGGGCCGGACCTGGTGGCCGAGTTGGATGGCCTGGTAACGGCCCATCCGTTGCGCGAGCGATTGTGGGTTCAGCTGATGACCGCTCTCTACCGGTCAGGGCGGCAGGCCGAGGCACTGTCGGCCTATCAGCGGGCCCGCACCCTGCTGGCCGACGAGTTGGGGCTGGAGCCTTCGCTCGAACTCGTCGACACCCACCGCAGGATCCTGGCGCAGGATCCGAAGCTGCTGCCGGCCGGCGGCCCGGGCATCGCCACGGCCCTGCGCGTGCGAACTGCCGCACCGGCGGAATCCGCCGGCTCCGCGCCGACTCGTGGCCCGACCCGCCAGCCGCAACCGGCCCTCCAGCCGCAACCGACCCCCCAGCCGCGACCGGCACCGGCTCCGGCACCGGAGGCACCGGTCAGCAAGCCGGTGGCGGGCACGCCTCCGATCGCGCCGGACCGCCGGCGCTCGCGGCTCGCGGTCCGGCTGCGGCCGGCCGGGACCGTCCTGGCGCGGGCGCTGTCGCGACCCTGCGTCCGTGCGCTGGCCCGCGGCCTCGGCCGCGGGCTGGCGGCACTCGGTCGCGGGGCGCTGGCGTGCGCATCGGTGATCTCGGCCCGGGTACGCGCCTGGTGGACCTGCGGGCCGGGTGAGTCGCTGGCCGACATGAAGTGACGTTGCGGGGCGGGCTCGGCGAATCGGTCCGGTTTCGGGGATGATGGTCCGATGATGGTTGCCGCGATCCAGCACGACATCGCCTGGGAAGACGGCCCGGCCACCCAGGCCCGGCTCGAACCGCTGATTGCGCAGGCCGCCGCGGGCGGCGCCAGGCTGATCGTGCTGTCGGAGATGTACGCCACCGGCTTCTCGATGCGACCCGACCGGGTGGCCGAGCAGCCCGGTGGGCCGAACGAGCGTTTCCTGCTGGAGCAGGCCCGCCGGCACGGCAGCTGGCTGATCGGTTCGATCGCCCAGTGGAGCGGTCCGGCCGGTGATCCGTTGGCGGCCAACGTCGCGGTGGTGGCCGGCCCCGACGGGCAGGTGCTGCGCTACGACAAGATCCACCCGTTCAGCTACGCCGGCGAGCACGAGCACTACAGGGCGGGCAAGGACTTCCTGACCGTCGACATCGACGGCCTGCGGGTCAGCGTCTTCATCTGTTACGACCTGCGCTTCGCCGACGAGTTCTGGGCGCTGGCATCCGACACCGATCTGTACGTGGTGCCGGCGAACTGGCCGCAACCCCGTTACGAACACTGGCGTGCGCTGCTGCGGGCCCGGGCGATCGAGAACCAGGCGTACGTGCTGGGCTGCAACCGGGTGGGGGAGGCCGACAAGCTCAGCTACCGGGGCGACTCGGCGATCATCGATCCGATGGGCCACACCCTGGCCGAGGCCAGCCACACCGAGGCGGTGCTGAACGTCGAGGTGGACCCGGCCGAGGTGCGCCGGGTGCGCGAGCGCTTCCCGTTCCTTGCCGACCGCCGATGAGCCGACCGCCGATGAGCCAACCGCCGATGAGCCGACCGCCGATGAGCCGACCGCCGATGAGGCCGGTGGCGATCGCACCGGTGGAGCCGGCGGTTCGCCGTTGGTGACAGGGCGCCGGCCACCGGCCGCCGGCCGGGTACTGCGGGTTGCCGAGCTGATCGACGCCGATGCGGTCGAGGTGCGCCGGCTGGTGGCGGCCTTGCCGGACGGGATCAGGGCCTCCATCGCCGAGTTGCCGGCCGGCACCCTGCTCACCCTGGAACTCCGGCTGCCGTGGTGGGACCGGCGGCGCCGGACCGGCGTGCTCGCCGGCCTGGAGCGGACGCTGCGGACGTTGGAGAAACAGGCACACCGGCGGACCGTGGTGGCAGCGGCGCTGATCCGCGATGCCAGGCTGTTGGTCGCGCAGCGGGCACACCCGGCGGCGCTGGCCGGCCAGTGGGAGTTTCCGGGCGGCAAGGTCGAGCGCGGTGAGACGGCCCGGGCCGCCCTCATTCGTGAGTGCAGCGAGGAGTTGGGGTGCCGGGTCGTGGTCGGCGAGGAGATCGGGCGCCAGGCGCTGGCCGACGGTGCCCTGTTCATCCTCTTCGAGGTTGCCCTGGCGGCCGACTCACCGGCCCCGGCGGCGCTGGAGCACCGCCAGTTACGGTGGGTCGAAGCCAGCGAACTGCCCGAGCTGGATTGGGTAGCGACAAATCGTAGATATGTGACCGACGTGACAGCGCGGTTGTAGACGTCGACTACAGTCAGCGACGCTGGAAATCCGGCAGCGCAGGCTATGGGTGCCACCGGAGTACTACCTAACCCCCGCTCAGGGACGGACAGATGCTGAAGTTCATCGCTCGCCGGTTCGTGAACTACCTGATCCTGGTGTTCATCGCGACCAGCCTGGCCTACATCCTCGGCTCGCTGACCCTGGACCCGCGGGCCCGCTACGAGGGCCGCAACCCGCCGATCTCCGAGGCGTCCCTGCATGCCAGCCTGCAGGAGCGCAATGCCGATCCGAGCACCCCGGTGCTCACCCGCTACGGCCACTGGATCGGCGGTGTGGTGCACGGCGACTTCGGCAAGCAGATCGTCGGCGACGAGGAGGTCTCGACCGAGATCAAGCGCCGGGCCGGGGTCAGCCTGCGGCTGTTGCTGCTGGGAACCATCTTCGGTGCGGTCGGTGGGGTGCTGATCGGCGTGCTCGGCGCGGTCCGACAACGAAAACCGGCGGATGTGGCGTCCACCGTGGCTTCCTACGTCCTGCTGGCCTCACCCACGGTGGTGGTGATCGTGGTGGTCCAGACGATCTTCGTCTGGATCTATCACAAGGGCGGCCCGCTGATCCCGGCGACCGGTGAGTACAACTCCAACCTGCAGGGCATCGAGTTCTGGACCGACCGGGCCAAGCGATTGATCATGCCCACCATGGTGTTGGCGCTGTTCGGCATCTCGTTCTTCAGTCGCTACCAGCGCAGCGCGATGCTCGACGTGCTGGGCAGTGACTTCCTGCGGACCGCCCGCGCCAAGGGCCTGACCAGGCAACGCGCGCTGTTCAAGCACGGGGTGCGCACCGCCCTGATCCCGATCGTGACGTTCTTCGCGTACTCCTTCGGCCTGCTGCTCACCGGTGCCACCTTCACCGAGAAGCTGTTCGGCTGGCACGGCATGGGGGAGTACCTGATCAACTCGGTGCAGTCCCACGATGTCAACGCGGTGGCCGCGGTGGCCTGCTTCACCGCGGTGCTGGTGCTCTTCTCCGGCCTGCTGTCCGACATCCTGTACGCGGCACTCGATCCGCGCGTCCGGTCGAAGTAGGAGTTGACCCATGTCGATGTCACCCCAGGAGATCTTCGAGGTCGCCTCGCCGGCAGTGTCGGATCCCGACGCCACCGACCAGCACGTGGAAGCCGGCCAGCCGATCACCCGCGGCCGGCTGATCCTGCGGCGGTTCCTGCGCCAGAAGTCCGGGATCGCGGCGCTGGTGGTGCTGGTGCTCATCTTCCTGCTGGCCTACTTCGGCCCGTACCTGACGCACTGGAAGTTCGACGACTTCGATCAGACCAACATCCTGACCGGGCCGGACAGCAACCACTTCCTGGGCGTCGACGAGGTCGGCCGCGACGTCTACGCCCGCACCCTCAAGGGCCTGCAGAAGTCGCTGGTGATCGGGTTGGTGGCCGCCCTGGTGACCACCAGCATCGCTGCCGTCGCGGGCTCGATCGCAGGCTACTTCGGCGGGTTCATCGACATCACCGTGGTCTGGATCATCGACCTGCTGCTGGTGCTGCCCGGCTTCCTGATCCTGGCGATCCTGAGCCCGGCGCTGGCCGGCAAGACCTGGCTGTGGTTGGTGGTGCTGCTGGCGGTGTTCGGCTGGATGGTCACCGGTCGGGTGGTCCGGGGGATGGCGATGAGCCTGCGCGAACGGGACTACGTCCATGCCGCCAAGTTCATGGGAGTGCCCGCGCTCACCATCATCAGGCGCCACCTGCTGCCCAACATGGCCTCGCTGCTGATCGTCGACGTCACCATCAACGTCGGCGGCACCATCCTGGCCGAAACGGGCTTGAGCTTCTTCGGCTTCGGGGTGCAGCCGCCGGACGTCTCGATGGGCACCGTGCTCAGCGACGCGCAGCCGCTGGCCACCACCTACCCGCACGTGTTCATGTTCGGCGCCGGACTGCTGGTGCTCACCGTGCTCTGCGTGAGCGTGATCGGTGATGCCCTGCGGGACGCGATCGACCCGTCCTCAGGATCGAGCAGGCTGTGACCGTTACCGACAAGACCCTTCCCGACCGCGAGCCGGCCGGGTCACCCGCTGGCAGCCCGCTGCTGGAGGTCTCGGACCTCACCGTCAGCTTCGGCAGCGAGGCCGGCCCGGTGCGGGCCGTCCGGGGCGTCTCCTACACCGTGCGGCCCGGCGAGACGCTGGCCATCGTGGGCGAGTCGGGTTCCGGCAAATCGGTCAGTTCGCTGGCGGTGATGGGCCTGCTGCCGTCCAGTGCGGTCGTCACCGGCTCGATCCGGTTCAAGGGCACCGAGCTGCTCGGGCTCAACGACCGGCGGCTGTCCAAGCTGCGTGGCTCGGGAATCTCGATGGTCTTTCAGGACCCGCTGTCGGCGCTCACCCCGGTGTACACGATCGGTGACCAGATCGCTGAGGCGGTGCGGATCCACCAGGAGGTGTCGAAGAACCAGGCCCACGCGCGGGCGGTGGAGCTGCTGGACCTGGTGGGGATTCCGAACGCCCGGCTGCGGGCCGACTCCTTTCCGCACGAGTTCTCCGGAGGAATGCGCCAGCGCGCGATGATCGCGATGGCGATCGCCAACGATCCGGACCTGATCATCGCCGACGAGCCCACCACCGCACTCGATGTCACCATCCAGGCCCAGGTGCTGGAGGTGCTCAAGAAGGCGAAAGAGGCGACCAACGCGGCGACGGTGCTGATCACCCACGATCTCGGGGTGGTCGCCGGCTTCGCCGACCGGGTGATGGTGATGTATTCCGGCAAATCGGTCGAGTTGGCACCGGTCGACGAGGTCTTCTACACCCCGCGAATGCCTTACACGATGGGCCTGCTGGGTTCCATCCCGCGGATGGACGTGGAGGAGAAGGAGCCGCTGATCCCGATCGAGGGCACTCCACCGTCGCTGGTGAGCCTGCCGTCGGGGTGCCCGTTCCAGCCGCGCTGCCCGATCGCGGTGGATCTCTGCCGGACCGTCGAGCCGCCGCTGGCCGACACCGACCGGCCGCTGCACTGGGCCGCCTGCCATCGCAGCCTGGAGATCGCCCAGCGCGGCTGGAGCGCCGCCGACGTGTTCGTGCGCCCGGCGCTGCCGCCGGCCGACGCCAGCCTGCCGCCGGTCCGCGAGGAACGCGACGTGGTCCTGGCGCTGGACAACGTGCACCGCGCCTTCCCGATCCGCAAGGGCGCGGTGATCCGCCGGACGGTCGGCAGCGTGCGCGCCGTCGACGGGGTTTCCTTCGACATCAGGCAGGGCGAGACGCTGGGCCTGGTGGGTGAGTCCGGCTGTGGCAAGACCACCACGATCATGGAGGTCATGAACCTGCTCGAGCCGCAGCAGGGCAGGATCGTGGTGCTGGGCAAGGACACCGGCACCCTCAAGAACTCCGACCGCCGCAAGATGCGGGCCGACCTGTCCATCGTGTTCCAGGACCCGATGGCCTCGCTCGACCCGCGGATGCCGATCGGCGACATCCTCGCCGAGCCGATGTGGGTGCAGAAGATCCCCGACGAGCGGATCAAGGCCCGGACGGCGGAACTGCTGCAACTGGTCGGATTGGCCCCCGAGCACGCCAGCCGCTATCCGGCCGAGTTCTCCGGCGGCCAGCGGCAGCGGATCGGCATCGCCCGGGCGCTCGCTCTCGATCCCAAGGTCATCGTGCTGGACGAGCCGGTCTCGGCACTGGACGTCTCGATCCAGGCCGGCGTGATCAACCTGCTGGACGAGCTCAAGGTCCGGATGGGGCTGAGCTACCTGTTCGTGGCCCACGACCTGTCCGTGGTGCGCCACATCGCCGACCGGGTGGCGGTGATGTACCTGGGCCGGATCGTCGAGATCGGCACCACCCGCGAGATCTTCGCCGCGCCCTCGCATCCCTACACCCAGGCCCTGCTGTCGGCGATCCCGCTTCCGGACCCGGTCAAGGAGCGAAGCCGCAAGCGGATCCTGCTGTCCGGCGACCTGCCGAGCCCGGCCGACGTGCCGAGCGGGTGCCGGTTCTCCAGTCGTTGCTTCGTCTTCGCCGAGCAGTTGGACGCCGAGCAGCAGGCCACCTGCAAGGGGGTGGACCCCGGTCTCTACGAGCTCGGCGGCGACCACCGGGCGGCCTGTCACTTCGCCAAGGTTCGCGAGGTCGTCTGACACCACTGCTCGGTGTCAGCAGGAAATTCCAGGGTTCGGTTTACTATCCGATCGGTACCGATTCGGCAACGAACCTAGCCTCGGGCGCTCGGAGTGCGTAGCAAGTAGCTGTCACAGCGACGTTTCGGCTGCTCTGAAAGTCCCCGTGCAGCAGTTTTCAATACTCCCAAGGAGGACCGTGTGAGGTTGTTCGGCAAAGTAGGACTCGCGACAGTGGTCGCCGCGTCCCTGGCCCTGACTGCCTGTGGCAGCTCGAAGGACTCGGGCGGCAACAACAACAACAAATCGAACAAGAAGGCCCAAGCGGCTTCGAATTTGAACGACACCAACCCGATGGACTACGACCAGGTGCCCTCCGGCGGCACGCTGCGCTGGCCCATCGACAGCTACCCGGCGAACTTCAACATCAACGAGATCGACGGCAACGAGTTCAACACCAACCAGTTGGTCAGCTCGACGCTGCCGATCGTGTGGCACTTCGACGCGGGCAGCAAGCCGGTGCTCAACACCGACGTGGTGGACAAGGCCGAGCAGACCTCGACCAGCCCGCAGACGCTGGAGTACCACCTCAACCCCAAGGCGGTCTGGAGTGATGGCAGCCCCATCACCTACAAGGACTTCGCCGGTATGTGGACGGCGCTGAACGGCACCAACAAGGCCTACAAGATCGCCTCGAGCAACGGCTACGAGCAGATCCAGAGCGTCGAGAAGGGCGCCACCGACCAGGACGTCAAGGTGGTCTTCAAGACCCCCTACCCGGACTGGAAGGCGCTGTTCAACCCGCTCCTGCCGGCCAGCGTGAACGCCAGCCCGGCTGCCTTCAACACCTCCTGGGTCAACGGCCCGACCCTCTCGGGCGGCCCGTTCAAGATCAGCTCGCTGGACAAGACCGCCAAGACCATCACCGTCGTCCACAATGACAAGTGGTGGGGCAAGGCGCCCAAGCTGGACAAGATCCAGTTCATCGTGCTGGACCAGGCCGCGCAGGCCAAGGCGCTGCAGTCCGACCAGATCGACTTCGTCGACGTCGGGTCCAGCGTGGCGACCTACGCCACCGTCAAGGCGACCCCGGGCGTGTCCATCCACAAGGCCGGTGGCCCGAACTGGCGCCACATCGACATCGGAAGCAGCGGTCCGCTGGCGGACGTGAAGGTGCGTCAGGCCATCGAGTTGGCAATCGACCGGACCGGTGACGCCAAGACCATGCTGAGCCCGCTGGACTGGCCGGCCACCGTGCTGGACAGCCACATCTGGATGAACAACCAGAGCCAGTACAAGTCCACCTGCGGCGACTACTGCAAGCAGGACGTGGCCAAGGCCGGCACCCTGCTCGAGTCGGCCGGCTTCACGAAGGGCTCTGACGGCATCTACGCCAAGAACGGCAAGCCGCTGAACCTGAACTTCGTCAT
>JAVEEO010000538.1 GCA_030840415.1 Pseudonocardiales bacterium
CGCCACCCTGCTGCTGGCCCCGACCGGCACCCGGACGCTGGCCACCCAGTTCTGGTCGTTCAGCTCGGCGATCGACTACACCGCCGCGGCGCCGTACGCGCTGCTGATGATCCTGCTCTCGATGCCGGTGTCGTGGTTCCTGCTGGTCCAGTCGCACCGGATGGCCGGCCGGTGAGCGCGCTGACGGTGCGCGGGGTGCACTGCGGCTACGGCCGGGTCCCGGTGCTGGCCGGCATCGACCTCGACATCGCCGACGGCAGCACCACCGCCATCGTCGGGCCGTCCGGCTGTGGCAAGACCACCCTGCTGCGGGTGATCGCAGGTTTCGAATCCCCCGATCCGGGAACGGTGTTCATCGGCGACCGGCAGGTCTGCGGCGACGGTGTGTGGGTGCCGCCGCACCGGCGCGGGCTCGGCTACGTCGCCCAGGACGGCGCGCTCTTCCCGCACCTGACGGTGGCCCAGAACATCGCCTTCGGCCTGCCCCGGAGCCAGCGCCGGTCCCGGTCCCGGATCGCAGAGCTGCTGGAACTGGTCAGCCTGGACCCGGCCTTCGCCGACCGGCGGCCCGACCAGCTCTCCGGCGGCCAGCAGCAGCGGGTGTCGCTGGCCCGGGCGGTGGCGCCCCGGCCGGGCCTGGTGCTGCTGGACGAGCCGTTCAGCGCCCTCGATGCCGGGTTGCGGGTCAGCACCCGGGCGGCGGTGGCCGCCGCGCTGGCCGAGCAGGGCGTCACCACCCTGCTGGTCACCCACGACCAGGCCGAGGCGCTGTCGTTCGCCGACCAGGTCGGGGTGATGCGCGCCGGCCGGCTCAGCCAGGTCGGGCCGCCGCGCCAGATCTACGAGACGCCGGTGGACCTGGCGACCGCGGCGTTCGTGGGCGATGCGGTGACGCTGGCCGGCGTGCTGGCGGGAAGCGTCGTCGAGTGCGCGCTGGGCAGCCTGCCGGTCCAGCCGGTGCCGGACGGCCGGCGCGGCGGTGCCGGCACCGTGCTGCTGCGGCCGGAGCAGATCGAACTGACCGACCTGGCCGACAGTGCCCCGGACGCCTCGGATGCGGCCGGCATCGTCGAGGGCGCGGACTACTACGGCCACGACACCATGCTGGCGATCCGGCTGGACGAGCCGCACCCGGCCATGATCAGCTTGCGCCACACCGGCACGGACGCACCCGTGGTCGGGGCGAAGGTCCGATTGCGGGTGCGCGGCGCGGCCCGCTGGTACCCGGCCGGCTGACGGCGAGCGCGAGGGCACGGCCGGCTGACCTGCCCGACCGGGAATGCCGTCGAACAAGTTGAGCGTTCAAGCGAATGACGCCTCACCCGCCCGTCCAATCGAAAGGCACTGAACCCATGCCCGAAGCCACCAAGGTCGCCGTCGTCTACTACTCCTCGACGGGCACCGTCTACGAGCTCGCCAAGTCCATCGTGGAAGGAGCCGAGAAGGCCGGTGCCGAGGTACGGCTGCGCAAGGTGGCCGAACTGGCTCCGGACGAGGCGATCGCCGCCAACGCCGGCTGGGCCAGCCACGTCGCCGAGACCCAGGATGTGCCGGTCGCCACCGCCGAGGACATCCTGTGGGCCGACGCGGTGATCTTCGGCTCGCCCACCCGGTTCGGCAACGTCGCCTCGCAGCTCAAGCAGTTCCTCGACACCCTGGGCGGCGCCTGGGCACAGGGGCTGCTGGCCGACAAGGTCTACAGCGGCTTCACCGCGACCTCGACGGCCCACGGTGGCCAGGAATCCACCCTGCTGGCGCTGTACAACACCGTCCACCACTTCGGGGGCATCGTGGTCGCGCCCGGTTACACCGACCCGGTGAAGTTCGCCGACGGCAACCCCTACGGCACCAGCCACGTCTCCGGCCAGGGCGACCTGCCGGTGGACGACACCGCGCGCAACGCGGGCCGGTACCAGGGCAGCCGGGTGGTGCGGATCGCCACCGCGCTCAAGGACGGGCTGGCCGACGCCAGCTGACCCGGTGGCCGCCGATCAGGCCGTCAGCCCGCAGCACCACGCCGCAGCCGGATCCAGCGGTAGCCGTAACCGTTCAGCTTCAATTGCCCGAGGTTCTTCGCCGGCGGCTCGTACCGGTCGTCGGCGAAGACCTCGTACGGCTGCTTGGCACCCCGCCCGGCACCCAGGTCGCCGAGATCAAGGGTCACCGCGGTGTCGGCGAGATTGTGCAGCAGCAGGATGGCGCCCTCGGGGGCGTCGTAGCGGTGCGCCAGCACCGAGCGCGGCAGCGGCACGTCCAGCACGGTGGGCCGGCTGACGCCGATCTCCGGACACTCGCGCAGTACCCGGATCATCGCCTCGAACCAGCGCAGCAGCGACTGCGGGTCCAACCGCTGGGACTCCACGTTCACCCGCTTGGCGGTGTAGTTGCCGCGGGCCGGCAACGGACGCACCAACTCGGCGACCGCGGCGGTGGAAAAGCCACCGGACCGGGCGGCATCCCACTGCATAGGGGTGCGGATCGCCTCGCGGCCGGGCAGCTTGAGGTCCTCTCCCATCCCGATCTCCTCCCCGTAGCGCAGCACCGGGGTGCCCGGCATGGTGAACTGCAGCGAGTAGGCGAGCTCGATACGGGGCCGGTTGCCGTTCATCATCGACGCCAGCCGGCGGCGGATGCCGCGGTTGTACAGGCGCATTTCCTGCCTGGGCGCGAAGGCGGCCATCACGTCAGCGCGCTGCTCGTCGGTCAGCTTGCTGAGGTCGAGCTCGTCGTGGTTGCGCAGGAAGGTCGCCCACTGCGCCATCGCCGGCAGCTTGGGCATGGCGCCGAGCGCCTCGACCAGCGGCTCGGCGTCACAGCGCGCCAGCGCCAGCCACAGCCTGGCGTTCAGGCCGAAGGCGAACATCAGGTGGGCCCGGTCGTTGGGGCCGTCCGTGGCTGCCGCGCAGTACTTCGGCAGCTCCTCGGGTTCGACGTTGGCCTCGCACAGCAGCACCGCCTCGCCATTGCGCCACTGCACGTCCTGGCGCCAGTCGTCGAGGATGGTCCAGTCCTTCGGACCGGGATCCACGCCGGCACTGACCTGCTCGATCACGAACGGCGCCGCATCGATCCGGAAGCCGGCCGCCCCCAGCTGTAGCAAGAAGCCCATCACATTCTTGATCTCGGTGCGGACTGCCGGGTTCGCCCAGTTCAGGTCGGGCTGGAAGTCGTAGAAGCGGTGGTAGTACCAGAGCTTGGCCACCTCATCCAGCGTCCAGGTCTCGGTCTGCTCGCCGGGAAACACGATGCCCTGCCGGCGGTCCGGCGGCTCGGCCTTGCTCCAGACGTAGAAGTCCCGGTACGGCGAGTCGTGGTCGCTGCGCGCGGAGGAAAACCACGGGTGCTGGTCGGAGGTGTGGTTGACCACCAGGTCCAGCAACAGCCGGATGCCGCGCGAGCGGGCCTGGACGGCAAGCT
>JAVEEO010000002.1 GCA_030840415.1 Pseudonocardiales bacterium
CAGCCGGGTCGCCAAGAGCCTCGCACTGGGGGCCAGCGCCGCCGGCCTCGGCCGGGCGGCGCTGATCGCGGCGGACGCCGACCCGACCTGCGGCCTGGTCAACCTGGTGGAATGCCTGGCACTGGAACTGCGGATGCTGCTCAGCGCGCTCGGCAAGTACTGCGTCGGCGCGCTGTCCGGTGAGGACGTCTGGTCGCCCGACGGTGGGAGCCTGCCGTGGGACATCCCGTGATTCTCGACGGCCTGACCTGGCTGGGCGGCGAAGCCGTGAGTGCCCGGCCGGCCGACAGATCCGGCCGGCCACCGGAGGAATCCGCGACGAGCCAGGACGACGGCGTGGTGCCGCCGGTAGGGCGTTCCTGTCGCGAGTACCTGCGCCGCATCGCCCGGCACCTGCCGCTCGTCCCCCGCGTCGCGCCGCCGGGCGCGCCACCCGTTGCTCGCCGGATCCGAACCAGGGAGAACCCATGACCTACCAGGACGTCGAACTGCTCGCCATCGGCGCCGGCCCCTCCAACCTGGCGCTGGCGGTGGCGCTGGAAGAGCTCGCTCCCGACCTGGCCGAGAATTCGCTGCTGATCGAACGGTCCGAGGCGATCGTGTGGCAGCAGGGCCTGCTGCTGCCGTGGGCGACCAGCCAGATCTCGTTCCTCAAGGATCTGGTCACGTTGCGCAATCCCTGCAGCCGGTTCTCCTTCGTCAACTTCCTGCACTCCTGCGGCCGGCTGGACGACTTCATCAACCTGGGCAACGTCTGGCCGTACCGCAGTGAGATCTCGGAGTACCTGGCCTGGGTGGCGGCCTCGCTAAGCAAGGTCCGCGTGCAACTGGGCAGCGAGTCGGTCCGGCTGGAGCCGCGCCGCGACGACGACGGCACCCTGGTGGGCTGGCTGTGCCAGCTGGCCGATGGTTCCACGATCTCCAGCCGGTACCTGGTGATCGCCACCGGTCGCGATCCGCACATCCCGCCGGCTCTGGTGGGGCTGTCGGCCGACCGGGTGGTGCACAGCAACCGCTACACCCACCGAATGGCCACCGTGGACCGTGAACGCCCGTATCGGGCAGCGGTGCTGGGTGGCGCGCAGAGTGCCGCTGAGATGTTCTGCGCGCTGCAACAGGAGCTGCCCCAGGCCGAGATCGCCTGGGTGATGCGCTCACTCAGCCCCAGCGCGCTGCAGTCGAGCCAGTTCAGCAACGAGCGGTACTACCCCTCCTTCGTCGACACCGTCTACGGCGCCTCGCCGGAGGGACGGGAGGAGATCCGCAAGGAGATGCACCGCACCAACTACTCCGGCGTCGAACCCGAACTGCTGCGCAACCTCTACTCAGAGCGCTATCTGGGCCAGCTGACCGGCCGGGATCGCACCAGCATGATCACGATGGCCGACCTGGTGGGTGCGGTCGAGACCGAGGACGGCGTGGTGCTGGAACTGGCCGATCGGGCCACCGGCGAGATCACCCGGCTGGAACGCGATCTGGTCTTCCTGGGCACCGGATTCGTCCGAGGCATGCCCTCGGTGGTCAAGAACTTCACCGCGGAGCTGCGGCTTCCCGGCGCGACCGTCAGCCGCCGCTACCGTTTGCTGCTCGACGAGCCGTCCGAGGCCGCCTGCTACCTGCACGGGATGAACGAGGACACCCACGGCGTGGGCGACTCGCTGTTCAGTGTGATGGCCGATCGGACCGCCGCCACGGTGTACGACATCCTGGCCGATCGCGACCCGGTCGGCAGCCGGCAACTGGTGAAGGAGCCGGTTGGCTCGGACAGTTCCCGATGAGGCCCCGGCGTCCCGAGCCCCAGGTGTATTCGATCGACTACGACGGGCGGCGGTTCAGCCCGGTGCCGGCCGATGCCGGGCCACCCACCATCGCGCACTACCACCAGGACCAGGAGCTGGTCTGGGCCGAGTTCGGCGGCGGCGAGGTGCTGCTCGGCTCGCTCACCGGCACCACCGCTGCGGACGGCGAGTTGCGATTCGCCTATTGCATGGTGCGGGCCGGCGGCGAGGTGGTCACCGGTATCTGCCGGAGCATGCCGGAGGTACTGCCCGACGGCCGGATCCGGCTGACCGAGTACTGGCGGCGCTTCGGCGCCGGCTCCTCCAGCGGGATCTCCACGCTGGAGGAGCTGCCACCCGAACCTGAATCACCCCTCCGCAACGGGAGGTGACGGCTCGGCGGCCGATCCGTTCGAAGTCGGCACGGCCACCTGCTCCGCTACCGGCGCGCCTTCCCGCGTCCCGCCGGCGTCGCGCATGCCGATCCGGCCGATGAAGGTGGCCAGCATCATCACCGCGGCCGCCCACAGGAAGAACTGCTGCCCGAGGTGGTCGAACAGCAGGATCCCCACGATCGGGCCGACGGTGGAGCCGATTCCGTACATGCCCTGCATGGCGCCGAAGTAGCGGCCACGCAGCCTGACCGGAGCGACCATGCCCGGGTAGGCGTAGATGGTCGGAGCTCCGATGATCTCCGACAGCGTCCACACCAGGGTGCCGAGCACCAGGAACAGCGGCACCAGCTTGATCGCGTAGATGCCGTAGCCGACCGCCAGCAGCGCGAACCCGCTCAACTGGGTAAGCCGGAGCGGCCAGGTCTGGACGAACCTGGTGGCCAGCACCTCGCAGCTCACCACGATGGCCCCGTTGAGGGTGATGACGGCGCCGTACCACCAGGTGCTCAGGCCGGCGTCGATCACCGCCAGGGGCAGCACCGCGGTGTACTGCACGTACACCGTGCACAGCAGCAGGAAGGCGACCAGGAAGACCAGGTACCGCCAGTCCTCCAGCAACGCCAGATAGCCCGTCCGTGACGAGTCCAGCTCGGCCGGTTCGCCGCCGTCGCGGTCGGCGGACTCGGCCTGTGCACTGCCCGAAGGCAGGAAGCGCAACGCGATCAGGCAGTACGCCAGCGCGGCCAGCGCCTCTCCCCAGAACAGTAGGTCGTAGGACACCGACACGAGCGCCAGCCCGGCCAGCGGGGCCACCGTCGTCCCCAGGTTCAGGCACAGCCGGTACATCGCCGTCACCATCACCAGCCGGTTCGGCGGGGTGAGCTCGGTGATCAGCGACTGGGCGGCCGGCCGGTACAGCTGGCCGACGGTGCTCACCAGCAGCACAGCGAGCAGCAGCAACAGATACTGGCCGAGGTAGATGATGGACACGATCAGCAGGGCCGATCCGAGCATGCTGATCAGGGTGGCCGTGCGGGCGCTGAGCCGGTCGCTCAGCGAGCCGCCGACGAAGGTTCCCACCACCGCCCCCGCGCCGTAGAGGCCGAGGGCCAGGCCGGCCTGGCCGGCGGAGAATCCTCGGGAGGTCAGGAACAGCACGAGGAAGATCTGCAGGAACCCGGCGAGCTTGCTGACGAAGACTCCGGCCAGCAGCGCCTTGGCCTGTCGGGGTGTCTCGCGCCAGGTGGCCAGTACCCCTGCCGGAGCGGCACTGCCGGGCCGGACGGGATCGTCGGTGAGTTCGTCGGTCATGGCGTGGCCAATCTGTCGGAGCCGGCGCGCCGCCCGCGGGCAGCGCCACCAGGTCGGGTTGGGGAGGAAAGCGGAGTTCAACCTGTCCGCTCGCAGGTGGTACTCAATCCCATGGAAGAGTCGGAGGAATCTCACGACTGTCGCCAGGCAGCATAGCGCCGCGCCATCTCCGCAAGCAGCTGTTCGACGAAGGAATACCCATACCGCGCAGCTGTATCAAGCAGTCGCGCCGGCACGCTCTTGTGAATGCAGCAGTCCGAAGCGAAGCGGCTGCCAGCTGTGCCTGGAGGTACACCCGTGGAAGCCCAAGCGTTGGACGATCTCGAGCGGATTCCTGCCGATTTCATGCAGAACCCTCATGAGCTGTTGAAGAAATTCCGGGAGAGGGGCCCGGTGCACCAGGTTGTCTGGACGCACGGGGCGAAGGTGTGGCTGATCACCGGCTATGACGAGGTCCGCAGCCTGGTCAACGATCCCCGGGTCAGCAAGGACGGCCGCCGGGCCAACGAACTGTTCGCCAGGCATTCCGGCGCACCTGCCGAAGTGGCACCCGCCGACACGGTGAGCCAGCGCTTCGATGACGAACTGGCCTCGCACATGCTCAACAGTGACCCGCCACGGCACGGTCGGTTGCGCACGCTGGTGAGCAAGGCATTCACACCGCAGCGGGTGGAGCGGTTGCGACCCCGGGTCGAGGAGGTGGTCGAGCGACTGCTCGACGGTTTCGGAGACCGGACCGAGGTCGACCTGATCGCGGACTTCGCGATCGGGCTGCCGATCACGATTATCTGCGACCTGTGCGGCATACCCGAGGCCGACCGGGCGGACTTCCGCCAGTTGTCGCTCAAGCTCGTCGGAGCCGGCCAGGATCCCGACGAGGTGGTCCGGGCCTCGAAGAAGATGACCGCCTACGCCGCAGCGCTGATCGAGGCCAAGCGAGCGGCTCCGGCCGACGACATGATCAGCGA
>JAVEEO010000062.1 GCA_030840415.1 Pseudonocardiales bacterium
CCGCTGAGCTTGCCGGCGAAGGTCTGCCGCTCGACCAGGGCGAGGTGCTTGAGCAGGCCACCGAGGGTCAGCGAGGATGCGCCGATCCTGTGCCGCAAGCCCGCCGAGTCCAGCTCGTCCGCCTTCCAGCGGAAGGTGGTGCGCAGCCGGTCCAGTGCGCCGACGAGGTGTTCGGCCTCGGTGCCGGCCAGCGGTGGTTCCCACGGGGTGTCGCTGCTCGTCATGGGGCCAGCCTAGGTGTTCTGGACATTTTCTTAGCGGCTCCTTTACTTTTTAGCGCTTCTGAGGTGGGATTCGACCCGCACCCTGCAGACACCGCGGGATGCGCCGTGATCCAGCCGTCCCCGAGTTTCCTCCACAGATCGGGTCAGGAATGCGTTTATGACTACACCGGGAATCTCGTTCCCGTTGCCGGACATCGTGCGCGAGGCGATCGCGAGGCTGGGTGTGGTCGATCGGCAACCGCGTGAGGACGGCTTCTGGTGCCACGTTCCCGGCTCGGCTCCGATCGAGGCGGTACAGGGTTGGAAGCTGCACCTGTCGGCGACGACGCTGTCGGCTCCCCTCGTGCTGCACGCCGCGAGCCAGATCCTGCTCAGCGCCGGGTGCCAGTTCAAGTTCGCCAGGGACCTGGACCGGGTCACCGAGCTCACCTCGGTCCGCTACGACCGGGCCCAGGCCGGCAAGTTCCTCGCCGCCTACCCGGCCGACGAGGAGGAATTCCACCGGCTGGCGAACGCCTTGTGCGATGCGACGGCGGGAATGCCCGGACCCGCGATCCTGTCCGACCGGCAGTACCGGCCCGGCAGCATCGTGCAGTACCGCTTCGGGGCCTTCAACGGCGTGCGGGTGCTGACCGATGACGGCGCGTTCGAAGCTCGCCTGAGAGACCCGGACGGCACCCTGGTCACCGATCCGCGCAAACCGTGGTTCACCCCGCCCGGCTGGGTGCGGCCGCTGCTCCCGCGCGGCGGGCCGGTCGCCGGTTCCGCCGCCCCGCCGGTTGCCGCGGCCGCCCCGAAGCCGACCCGTCCGACGCTGGCCGACGGCCGCTTCGAGGTCTTGCGGGCATTGCGGCACTCGGCCCGCGGCGGCGTGTACCAGGCCACCGACACCAAGACCGGTTACTCGGTGCTGATCAAGGAGGCCCGGGCGCACATCGGCGGTGACCGGCGCGGTCAGGACAGCCGCGCGCTGCTGGGCTACGAGTCCAAGGTGCTGGCCGCGCTGGCTCCGTTGACCCCGGCGCTGGTCAGCCTGTTCGACGTCGCCGACCACACCTTCCTGGCCGAGGAGTTCGTCGAGGGCCGGTCGCTGTCGCGCCACATCGCCCAGCTGGGAGCGCCTCCGCCCGCCGAGGCGGCGGCGCTGGCGCTGCGGCTAGTACGGCTGGTGCACGCCGTGCACGAGCAGGGCTGGGTGCTGCGGGACCTGAACAGCAACAACGTGATGGTCCGGCCGGACGGCGAACTGGTCTTGATCGACACCGAGCACGCGGCCCGTCCCGGGGACCTGGTGGGCCGGATCTTCACGCCCGGGTTCGTCGCCCCGGAGACGCTGCACATGCCGGCGTTCGGGCCCGCGCCGGATCCCGCGGTGGACCGGTTCGCCCTCGGCGCGATGCTGGTGCACCTGGTGCTCGGTGCGCCGCCGGCCTTCCTGTCCGACGAACGGGGCGCCGGCCGCACGCTGTCGGAGCGGATCTCCGGCCTGCTGGCCCTGGCCCAGGATGACCGGCCGCTGATCGGGCAGTGGTGGCCGCTGCTGACCGGGCTGTGCGAGGCCGACCCGGACCGGCGATGGACGCTGGCGCAGGCGGCCGACTTCCTGCGGGACGAGCCGGCAACCGATCCCGCGGTAGCCACCCCGGCGCCACCGGACGACGCCGCGGTGCAGGCGGTGATCGCCGACGGCCTGGACCACCTGGTGTCGACGATGCGCCCGGACGCCGACTGGCTCTGGGAGACCGACGGCTTCGGCGCGACCACCGATCCGCTGAACGTGCAGTACGGCGCTGCCGGAGTCCTGGCCGTGCTGGCCCGGGCCGCCGAGCACGGCCATGCCCGGGCTGCCGATGCGCTGCCGGTGGTCACCGGCTGGATCCGCGACCGCCTGGATCGGGTGCCCCGGCTGCTGCCCGGGCTGTACTTCGGCCGGGCCGGCACCGCCTGGGCGCTGCGGGCCGCCGCTGAACTGGTCCGGGACGAGGAACTGGCCGCGCGTGCCGAGGAGTTCGCGCTACGGCTGCCGGTCCGCTGGCGGCAACCCGACGTCTGCCACGGGGCGGCGGGTGCCGGGCTCGCCCAGCTGCGGTTGTGGCAGCTGAGCGGGCGTGCTGAGTTCCTGGACCGGGCCCGCCAGTGCGCCGACGACCTGGCCGAGGCTGCCCGCCAGACCGAGGACGGGGTGTTCTGGCCGGTACCCGACGACCTCGACTCCGCGCTGGCCGGCGCCTGGCATTTCGGTTTCGCGCACGGGGTGGCCGGGGTCGGCGCCTTCCTGCTGGCCGCCGGGCAGGCCTGCGGCGAACCCCGGTACCTGGAGTTGGCCGACGCTGCCGGACGGACCCTGGATGCCGCTGCCGCCGTCGACGAGGTCACCGGCGCGGCGACCTGGCGCACCGACCGCAACCGCGCGGTCTCCGGGAGCGACATGCTGCTGCACTGGTGCAACGGGGCGTCCGGCGTGGGCACCTTCCTGGTCCGGCTGGCCGCTGCCCAGCGGGACGACGCCACCGCCGCGCGCTACCGGGAGCTGGTGCACGGCGCTGCGCTGGCCGTGCACCGGGCCCGCTTCGTCTCGTCCCCGGCCGCCTGCCACGGGCTGGCCGGCAACGGGCAGTTCCTGCTGGACGCCGCGGCCGACGCCGAACGAGCCGGCCGGCCGCAGGCCGCCGACTACCGGCGCTGGGGCGAGGACCTCGGCGCGGTGCTGGTGGCCCGGGCGGCCTGGAGCGGTGGGCGCCTGGTGGTTCCGGACGAGACCGGAATGCGGATCGGCGCCGGCTACGGCACCGGAATGGCGGGTGCGCTCGACTTCCTGCTCCGGCTGAGCCGGGGCGGCGGCCGTCCCTGGATGGTCGAGGGCGGATGAGACGGCTGACACCGCCGCAATGCCCGCACGGTTTTCCGACCGGTTTCCAGACCCCTGTCCGGCTACCCGTCCCGGGAAGGAGGTGAACCTATGGAAACCGCCACCCTGGAACGGCTTCAGCAGCTGCCCGCGGAGGAGGAAGCCGAGTACATGGAATGCACGCTGACGTGCACCTACAGCTGTTGGGCCTCCGCTCCTCAGATGCCCTGTGACGTAACCGGTTTCATCCGGTAACGAGAGAGCCCAGCTCCCATCGACTTCGGAGAGGAGGTGAATTATGGAAACCGCCACCCTGGAACGGCTTCAGCAGCTGCCCGCGGAGGACGAGGCCGAGTACATGCAGTGCGCCCTTACCTGCACCTACAGCTGCTTCAGCACCGACGTCTACTCACCGTGCGACATCACCGGCTTCATCACCTGACAGCCGATCTTCCGCTGGCCTGGTCGGGTTTTCCGCCCGCCAGGCCAGCGGTCGGGCCGGCCGAGGGCTTCAGCCCGCCGGGGACAGGCGCTCGGCCGCCAGCTTCTGCACGTCCGGCCGGACGATTTTCCCGAGTCCGGTACGCGGGAATTCCTCAGCGCCGAGCTCGGACAGCGGCACGAACCGGCGCGGCACCTTGAACGTCGACAGGTGCTGCAGCAGAGTGGCCCGCCAGCCGTCCTCGTCGGCGGCCGCGCCGGGCAGCAGGGTGTAGACCAGCACCAGCTCCACCCCGGTTACCGGGTGCGGCAGGGTGGCCACCACGCCGTCGGCGATGCCGGCCAGCCGGGGCACCACCCCCTCGACCTCGGCCGGGTACATGTTCTCGCCGCTGACGATCACCATGCTGTCCAGCCGGTCCACGATCGACAATTCGCCGTTGACGTCGAGGTTTCCCAGGTCGCCGGTGCGGATCCAGCCGTCCA
>JAVEEO010000068.1 GCA_030840415.1 Pseudonocardiales bacterium
TTCGGCGCTGATCCGGATTACCGAATGCCCGGCACTGTCGAGGCTTTTGCTCAGCGCACGCAGCAGCGAGGTCTTGCCCATCCGCCGATCACCCAACATCTTGGCGCCGCCAGTCGTCACCGAGCGCTGCAACCGGGCCAGCTCGCGGTCGCGTCCGACGAGGTCGGCGGGGTCGACCACCCCACCCGGGTTGGTGGTCATGGCACGAATCGCCTGGGCGGAAGTCACCAGGAAAACGTACAGCGGATCTGACGTACGTCAATAGTGTTGTACGTCAGATCTGCCGTACGTAATTCGGCCTTCCGTTCAGACGACCGCTGCGTGGATCAGCTTCGGTGCGCCGTTGACGTCGAGGTAGCTGGCGATCCAGTGGAAGTTGTTTCCGCTACCGCCGAACGGCGCCACCGTGGCGTCGGTGTCGGCCGCGGCCGACTGGCCGGGTACCAGGTACCACTCGCCCCAGACGCCGTTGGCCACCCCGGTCTCGTCCACCTGGTAGAGGTAGCCGTCGGCCGCGCCCCGGGCCAGCAGGAACGCCTTGCCGGTACCGGGATTGGTCCCCGAGCCCAGGTCGATGCCGACCGCCGGGCCGCCGACGAAGGCCGGCGCGGCTCCCGGCGTGCCGGCCTGGGTCCAGGTCGCCGGGAAGACCCCGTCCAGCCCCTGCAGCTTGCTGACGATGCTGCCGTCGGACTGCCGGGCGACCACCCGGACCCGCGGGCCGTTGTTGACGACCGCGGCGGTCTTGTCGGTGACCCCGACGCCACCCAGGTCCTTCCAGGCCGACAGCACGCCGTTGGCATAGCCGGCGGTCTTCACCGTGCCGGCCGGCGTGGTGTCGACGACCTGGACGCCCGTGGAGGTGGTGACCACGGTGGGTGAACCCGCCAGGCCGGCCGTGCCGTCCAGCAGGCCCCAGTAGCCGGTGCCGCTCATCAGCCACAGCGCGCCGTCGGAATCGACCGCGAAGGTCACCGCGCTGCCGTCGGGCAGGTTGGCCGAGACCGGGGGCGAGGCCATGATGCCGCCGGTGTGGGTGTAGGTCGGCGCCCAGCTGGAAAGGCCCGCCGCCACCTGGAAGTTCCACACCTCGCCGTTGTTGGCGTGCAGCACCGACACCAGCAGGTTCCCCGCCGGTAGCCGGACGATGCTCGGTTGCCCGGTGAATGCCTCCAGGTTGCTGGGCACCGGCGACCATTGCGCCTGGTCGAGCGAGTCCGGGGCGGCCAGGCCGTGGAACAGCACGCCGCCGGCGCTGACGTAGCCGGCGTCCACCGAACCACCGGAAACCGGCTGCAGCAGCGCGGTGGCCGAGTGCGGCTCGATTCCCACCACGTGCGACTGTCCGGTGTCGAACCAGCCCCGCACCACCCCGTAGAGGGTGATGGCGGTGCTTCCGTAGTTGTGCAGCCGGACCTTTCCACTCGGCCCGAGCGGGATCAGGGTGTCCGATGCCAACGAGTCGCCGGAATCCCAGGTCAAGTTGGGTCCGATCACCGGACCCTCGACCGGGTAGGCACGCAGGTAGCCGGTTCCGGTCGCGTTCATGGCGGTCACACTGAAGATCGCCGCCGCCGCGCCCCGGGTCGGCACCCCGCCGCGGCCGCCGAGTTGGAAGTCGTAGTCGGCACCGGCGGCCAGGCTCAGCCCCGCGATCAGGCTGGTGCGCGCGGCGGCTACCGCGAGGTCCCGGGCCAGCGGGCCGCTCCGCTCCAGGTGGCGGTCCCACTGCCCGAGCGAGCGCCACAGCAGGTCGATGTCCAGGCACAGGGCCAGCGGTTGCTCATCGACGATGCGGCGCGCCAGCGTCGACTTGCCCACGCCGGGCGGTCCATTGAGCAACACCAGCGCACCGGTGGGCATCGTCAAGAACCATTTCGGTTACCGGGCACGATAGGCGTCGCTGCGATGGATCACGGCGAGCACTGTGACCGCGTGTTGCCTGTCATCGATGCGGTAGATGACTCGGTAGGTGCCGCGCCGCGCGCTGTGCCGGTCCGCCAGCGGCGGATGGAGTTGCTTACCCACCCGATGGGGATTGTCCAGCAATGGTCCGACGATGAACTCGTGCGCGGCGCTAGCGACGGCCTCTGGCAAGAACTCCGCCAGCTGCCTGCGAGCAGCCGGTGCGATCACCAGCCGGTACCGGTCCGGACTCACGCAGGACGGCGCCGTCGCTGCATCGCCCGAGCAAGCTCCTCCTCGGATTCACCCAGACCCCGGGAAATCTCGGACTCGGCCTCGGCGAGCTGCCGCAGAGCGTCGGAGTCGGACAGGATTGCGATGGTTTCCTCCATCGCTTCCAGATCATCTACCGCTACCAGCACGGCCGACGGCCGGCCGTGCACCGTCACGACCACCCGCTCATGGTGGCTGCTCACCCGGGCCACCAGTTCGGAGAGGTGGGATTTGACTTCGGCGAGCGGCAAGGGCGTAGCCATAGTCATAAGTATGACCACAAATTACAGCAGCGGCAACTGCTCGCTGAGGTCGGCCCGGTTGCCGCTGGCCCGGACCAGACCGGCGGCCAGCACCTGGTGCCAGTCGGCACGACCGGTGGCCAGCCGCAGGAAGGTCACCGGATC
>JAVEEO010000100.1 GCA_030840415.1 Pseudonocardiales bacterium
GGGATCGCCTTGCCGGCCACCAGGCCGATGAAGTGCGCGGCGTCGACCATCAGGATCGCGCCGACCGAGTCGGCGATCTCGCGGAACGCGGCGAAGTCGATCAGCCGCGGGATGGCCGAACCGCCGCAGATGATCAGCTTGGGACGGTGCTCGGCGGCCAGGGCCCGGGCCTGGTCGTAGTCGATGTCCTCGGTCTCGGGGTGCACGCCGTAGTGGACGGCGTTGAACCACTTGCCGGAGAAGCTCACCTTGGTGCCGTGCGTCAGGTGGCCGCCATGCGGCAGCGACATCGCCAGCACCGTGTCACCCGGCTGCAGGAACGCGCCGTACACCGCGAGGTTGGCGTTGGCGCCCGAGTGCGGCTGCAGGTTGGCGTGCTCGGCGCCGAACAGCGCCTTGGCGCGGTCGATGCCGATCTGCTCGGCCCGGTCGACCACCTCGCAACCGCCGTAGTAGCGCTTGCCCGGGTAACCCTCGGCGTACTTGTTGCTCAGCGTGCTGCCCAGTGCCGCCAGCACCGCGGGCGAGGTGAAGTTCTCGCTCGCGATCAGCTGCAGGCCGCCGCGCAGCCGGTCCAGCTCGTCCAGCACCACGCCGGCGATCTCCGGATCGATCTTCTGCAGCGACTCGAAATCCGGTCCCCAGTACTGCTCAGGCATCTGCTCGACGCTCCTGTCTGAATTGGGTGGGCTGCTGGGCTGCAACGGTGCCGGCGGACCCCGCAGATCTCTCGCAGGAAGCAGACGCCTCGCAGGAAGAGATTAGCCGACCGGCACCGGCCGGCTCCGGCCAACACTGCCGGCCGCACCCGGCGCAGCGGCAGTGCCCGGCGGCTGACGGCGGCGCTCAGGACAGGCCGGGTACCTCCACCCAGCCGAGCACCTCGCGCAACTGCTCCACCCCGACCGCACCCTGGCGCAGCAGCACCGGTACCGGCCCGGTCAGGTCGACGATCGTCGACGGCTGGCCGGCCGGCGCCTCGCCGCCGTCGAGGTAGACCGACACCGACTCCCCCAGCTGCTCGTAGGCCTGCTGGGCGGTGACCGCCGGCGGCATCGAGGTGATGTTGGCGCTGGACACCGCCATCGGCCCGGTCTGGGCCAGCAGCTCCAGCGCCACCGGATGCAGCGGCATCCGCACCGCGACGGTGCCCCGGGCATCGCCGAGGTCCCAGGCCAGCGACGGCGCGTGCTCGACCACCAAGGTCAGCGCACCCGGCCAGAACGCCTCGATCAGGTCACGCGCCGGCCCCGGCACCGAGCTGAGCAGTCCGTCGATGGTGTCCCAGGAGCCGACCAGCACCGGCACCGGCATGTCCCGGCCACGGCCCTTGGCCGCCAGCAGGCTGGTCACCGCCGCCGGGTTGAAGGCGTCGGCGCCGATGCCGTACAGGGTGTCGGTGGGCAACACCACCACCGAACCCGCGCTCACCGCGCGGGCCGCGGCACTGATCGCCATCGGCCGGGTGTCGGGATCGGTGCAGTCCAGCAGGTCGCTCATGACCTGACATCCTGCCGCACCGCGAACCGGTCCGGCGCTGGAGTGGCCGGGGTGCGCCCGCGGTGTCAAGATCGCACTGTTTAACCGGCTGATCCCGGTTGAGCGCCCCATCCCGCTTTCTCCCCCGCCGACCCCCCGATCCAGTCCCCGTGCCAATCCCCGAAAGGACCCGCAATGCCGCACTCCGCCGATCCCACCCTGTTCCGAGGTTCCCGGCGACGGGGTTGGCAGCGCACCGCCGCCCTGCTCGCCGGTACCGCCACCGCCACCGGCGTCCTGGTGGCGCTGGCCGTACCGGCCACCGCCAGGGCCCAACCCGCCGCGGTCCCGGCCGGCAGCGCCTGGGCGGTCAGCCTGGGCGACTCCTACATCTCCGGCGAGGCCGGCCGCTGGGCCGGCAACTCCGACGACTCCAGCCAGACCGACGCCCTCGGCTCCACCGCCTACTACGACGCCGGTACCGGGGAGGCGATCGCCGGCTGCCACCGCTCGAAGTCGGCCGAGATCGCGTTCGGCACCATCTCCTCGGCCAACCTGGCTTGTTCCGGCGCCCATACCGCGACGGCGCCGTACTCCTCCGGCAACGACTTCAAGCCCGGCCTGGACTTCTACGACGACGGCGCCGGCCACCAGGGCCAGGCGCTGGCCCTGCAGAACTTCTCGGCCACCCACCGGGTGAGCATGGTGGTGGTCTCGATCGGCGGCAACGACTTCAACTTCGGTTCCGTCGTGCAGACCTGCGTCGAGGACTTCCTGGCCTCACCGACCTGGTGGAAGGACTACTGCAACGACGACTCCTCGGTGACGGCCAACTTCACCAGCGCCAACGTCACCGCGGTCACCACCCGGATCGCCAACGCCCTGAAGAACGTCAACACCGCCCTGGCGCGCAACGGCTACCTGACCAGTGACTACACGCTGGTGGTGCAGACCTATCCCTCGCCGTTGCCCAACGGCGCCGGGATCCGCTACACCGAGTCCGGCTACACCCGGCAGAGCACCGGCGGCTGCGGGTTCTGGAACAACGACGCCAACTGGGCCAACAGCTCGGCGCTGCCGACCATCAATACGTCGGTGCGCAACGCCGCCGTCCAGTCCGGTCTGCCCAACGTCAAGATCGTCGACGTCGCCGGCCTGTTCACCGGCCGCCGGCTGTGCGAGACGGGGGTGCACATGCTCAGCGAGACGTCGCTTGCCAGCTGGCGCAGCCCGGGCGCGGTGGACGCCAGCGAGTGGGTGGAGCAGATCCGGACGGTGTCGACCGTGTTCGGCCCGTACTACGTCCAGGAGTCCCTGCACCCGAACTACTGGGGCCAGCTGGCACTGCGCAGCTGCCTGCGCCAGGCCTACAACGGCGGCGCGATCCGGGGCGGCACCTGCACCCGCACCGGCAACGGCCTGACCTCGGCCGGCGAGCCGGTGGTCGGGCTGAGCTGAGCCTGGGCGCGCTAGCTCCGCACGGCAGTGCTGAAGCGTGGCCGGCCGGTCAGATCCGGTCGGCCGGTCACGTCCCGCCAGCAGCCCGAGGCTTCGAGCAACCGGTGCAGGGCGGCCGGGTGGCTCTCGTCGTGCTCGATGCCCAGGAAGCCGCCCGGGCGCAGCAGGCGGGCCGCCAGCTCGATCAGCGCCGGCATCAGGGCCAGGCCGTCGGCGCCGGCGAACACCGCCTCGTCCGGGTCGTGGCCGACCTCGGGCGGCAGCTCGGCCCTGATCGAGTCGGGCACGTAGGGCGGGTTGGCCAACACCGCCGACACCGTGCCGGCCAACCCGGCCAGCAGACCGGGCGCCGTGATGTCGCGGGCCACCACCTCGACCGGCCGGTCGCCGGCGGCGTGCCGGTCCGCGGCATTGCGCCGCAGCCACCGAAGCGCCGGTTCGGAACGCTCCACCGCGATCACCCGGTCGACCGGGAACTCCCGCGCCACCGACAGCGCGATCGCACCGGAGCCGGCACCGAGGTCCACCACGATGGTCCCGGGCAGCAGCCACGGCGCGGCCAGCTCGACCAGCAGCTCGGTCTCCGGCCGGGGCACGAACACCCCGGGGCCGACCGCCAGTTCCAGGTACCGGAACGGCGCGGTGCCGGTCAGGTGCTGCAGCGGCTCGCCGGTGGCCCGCCGGCGCACCAGCTCGCGCAGCCGGGCGGCCTGCTCGGGACTGACCGAGGCGAGGGTCAGCAGCCGGGCGCGGTTGCCGCCCAGCAGGTGCGCCAGCAGCAGTTCCGCCTCCAGCCGGGCCGGACCGATGCCGGCGGCGGCCAGCTCGGCGGTGGCGGCGGCCAGCTCCGGCCGGACCGGCAGCCGCATCAGCCCTCGCCGGACAGGGCCGCCTCGACGTCGGCCCGGGTCAGGGCGTCGATGACGTCGTCGAGCGCCCCGTCCAGCACCTGGTCGAGGTTGTAGGCCTTGAAGTTCACCCGGTGGTCGGCGATCCGGTTCTCGGCGAAGTTGTAGGTCCGCACCCGTTCGGAGCGGTCCACGGTGCGCACCTGGGAGCGGCGGGCGTCGGAGGCGTCCTGGTCGGCCTGCTCCTGGGCGTGGGCCAGCAGCCGGGCCCGCAGCACCCGCAGCGCGGCCTCCCGGTTCTGCAGCTGGCTCTTCTCGTTCTGCATCGAGACCACGGTGCCGGTCGGGACGTGGGTGATCCGGACCGCCGAGTCGGTGGTGTTGACGCTCTGGCCGCCGGGGCCCGAGGAACGGTAGACGTCGATACGCAGGTCGTTGGGGTCGATCTCGACCTCGACGTCCTCGGCCTCGGGCAGCACCAGCACGCCGGCCGCCGAGGTGTGGATCCGGCCCTGGGATTCGGTCACCGGCACCCGTTGAACCCGGTGCACGCCGCCCTCGTACTTCAGCCGGCTCCAGACCGGCTTGTCCACGCTGCGCGAGCGCACCGCCACGGTGACCGACTTGTGGCCGCCGAGGTCGGTCTCCTCGTCGTCGAGGATCTCGGTCTGCCAGCCCTGCAGCTCGGCGTAGCGCAGGTACATCCGCAGCAGGTCACCGGCGAACAGTGCCGACTCGTCGCCGCCCTCACCGGCCTTGATCTCGAGGATGACGTCCTTGACGTCGTTGGGGTCCTTGGGAACCAACAGCTCGCGCAGCCGGTCCTCCAGCTCCGGAATCCGGCGCTCCAGCTCGTCGGCCTCGGCCGCGAACGAGGCGTCCTCGCCGGCCAGTTCCCGAGCGGCTCGGGCGTCGCCGCGGACCCGGTCCAGCTCCTGCGACGCGCTGACCACCGGCGCCAACTGGGCGAAGCGCCGGCCCAGCCGCCGGGCGGTGGCCTGGTCGGCGTGCACCGCCGGGTCCGACAGGGCGACCTCGGTCTCGGTGTACTCGGCCAGCAGCTGTGCCAGCGTGGCCGAACCGTCAGCTTCTTGAACCATCGCTCGTCCTCGGGGTCTCGGGATTTCCTGGAAGTCCCGCCCACGCTGCCTGGCGTCGGCGGAGATCCTGTGCCGGCATAGAAAACGGCGCCCCAGGAGTGCCGGTCAGGGCACGCCCAGGGCGCCGTCGAGGTAGCTAGGCGGTGGTGCGCTCACGCTTTCCGTAGCGCTTCTCGAACTTGTCCACCCGGCCGCCGACGTCCATGATCTTCTGCTTGCCGGTGTAGAACGGGTGGCAGGCCGAGCAGACTTCAGCGTGCAGCGCGCCCGTCTTGGCGGTGCTGCGGGTGGTGAACGAGTTGCCGCACGAGCAGGTCACTTCGGTGACCACGTACTCGGGGTGAATGGCGTTCTTCACGGTGGTTCCCTTCTCTGGCGCCGCGTACGGCGCCGCTCTTGGCCGCCGGGTCGCCCTGGAGAGCTTCCGCCGCACCACTGGAAACCGTGATGTCGGGGAACAGGACGTGAACCGGAACCGGGTCGTCAACCAGACAGTGTGCCAGTCGTGGCCACGCCGGTCCAAACGCGGGTGGCCGGCGCGAAATTCCGCACAGAACTCGTCCCCGCGGCCGGTGTATGGCGGCGGGGACGAGTGGCGTGCGGGTGTGGCGGGCGAGAGCCTGGTGATTCAGCCCTTGACGCCACCGGCGGTCAGGCCGCTGACGATGCGCCGTTGGAACAGCAGTACGACGATCACCAGCGGGATGGTCACCACCACACCGGCGGCCATCGTCTGGGTGTAGGGCACCACGTGCGGCCCGGCCGTGAAGTTGGCCAGCGCCACCGTCGAGGGAGCCACATTGTTGTTCCCGTTGGACAGCACGCTGGACAGCAGGAACTCGTTCCAGGACGCCAGGAACACCAGGATGGCGGTGGTGAACAGCGCCGGTGCGGCCAGCGGGAAGATCACCAGCCGGAACGCCTGGCCGGGGGTGGCGCCGTCGACCCGGGCGGCCTGCTCCAGCTCCCACGGCATGTCGGAGAAGAAGCTGGTCAGGGTGTAGACCGCCAGCGGCAGCGAGAACGAGATCTGCGGCAGGATCAGCGCCTGGTAGGTGCCCAGCCAGCCCCAGCCCGCGAACAGCTGGAACAGCGGGGTCAGGATCGCCACGCCGGGAAACATCGACGCCCCCAGGATCGCGGCGAGGATGAGTCCCTTGCCCCGGAACGACAGCCGAGCCATCGCGTAGCCGGCGAACACCCCGATCGTCATCGCCAGGGCAGTGACCACGGAACCGATCAGCACGCTGTTGATCAGCGAGCGGCCGAACTTGTTGTCGGTGGTGTCGAAGGCGTACCTGAAGTTCTGCCAGGTCAGGTGGGTGAACCACGGAGTGGTGTCGAAGGTGAAGGCGGTATCGCGGAAGGCAAGTACCACCATCCAGTAGAACGGCGCCAGGCACCAGAAGATGATCAGCGCGATCACCACCATGGTCCCGATGTCACCGCCACTGAAGCGCCGCTTGGGAACAGCAGTGGTGGCC
>JAVEEO010000020.1 GCA_030840415.1 Pseudonocardiales bacterium
CCCGACTGGAACACCGCGGGCATCGAGCAGGCTCTGCGCGTGCAACTGCTGGAGCGACTGGAGCTCAAGCCGCGCAGCGCCTTCGGCCCGCTGCGGGTCGCGGTCACCGGCCGGCAGGTGTCCCCGCCGCTGTTCGAGTCGATGGAACTGCTGGGCCGCGGGACCACGCTGGCCAGGCTGCGCAGCGCCCAGGACACGCGCGCGGCCGCCGACGGGGCCGGCTGAGTCCTCTCTGAACGGCGCCGGACATGCCGAGTCGGTGCCCGATTTCGAGAGCGCGCCGGACGTCGGGTAGAGTCTCGTCTCGGCCCACTCACGGAATCTGAGGCGGGCAGTAGTGGGGTATGGGGTAATTGGCAGCCCAACTGATTCTGGTTCAGTTAGTCTAGGTTCGAGTCCTGGTACCCCAGCGCAGAAGCCGGTAACGCGGTTTGTGCACCACGAAGTGCAGCAGTTAGCGTGTTCTGCAGTAGGTTTTCCCTAGGGCCCCGTCGTCTAGCGGCCTAGGACGCCGCCCTCTCACGGCGGTAGCGAGGGTTCGAATCCCTTCGGGGCTACCCGATCAAGAGCCTCCAGACCAGGTCTGGAGGCTCTTGCCGTTTCACGAGCCGGCCACACTTGCCGAGCAGGTTCTCCTTCAGCGGCTGCCGTCCCCGCCGATAGGCACTGGCGAAAACCGGACCGAGAAACGTTGCCGACAGCCGCTTGCAGGAGATGCCGATGCGCCGCACCACCTTGTTCCGCCTGTTCGAAAAGCCCTTCCGAAGGGCAGCTGTACTGATCCTGACGGCGGCGGTGAGCGGCGGTGCGCTGGTGGCAGCCGCGCCGGCCGGCTCGGCCGCGATCGTGGTGCCGAGCCTGAAGGCACCGGCCGGCCTGCTGAGCCCGATCGAGCCGCTGGCCCCCTACGTCCCGCAGGTGGCCTGCCAGCCGGGCTACCGGGCGGGCACCCTGGCCCTGGGCCGGCTGCTGGTGGCGACCTATCCCAACACCAGCTTCGGCGGGCCCCGTGATTGCGGCGCCTCCCGCAGCGAGCACTACGACTCGCGGGCCGTCGACTGGATGAACTCGGTTCGCAACCCGGTGCAGGGCATGCAGGCCTACCTGGTGGTCAAGTTCCTGCTGGCGACCGACCGGTGGGGCAACACGACGGCCAATGCCCGGCGGATGGGCCTGATGTACATGATCTGGAACAACAAGATCTGGGGCTCGTGGAACAACAAGTGGGAGGAGTACAACGGCTGTTTCAGCACTCCGCAGCCGGCCTATGACACCGCTTGCCACCGCGACCACATGCACTTCTCGCTGTCCTGGAACGGCGCGATCGGCCGGACCTCGTTCTGGAGCCGGCACGTCTGGGCAGCCACCGACTACGGGCCGTGCCGGCCGAGTGACCTGAACTGGTCGGGCGACTACGGCAGCTTCCGCTCCACGCCCTGCCCGCGCTACCCGACGGTGAACGCTGTGGCACGCTCCTCGGTGGCCATGCAGGAGTTGGTGCGGTACTCCGGCGCCACGATGTTTCCCGGCATGCGGGGCGGGCCGATCTCGGCCGTCCAGCGGGCGTTCAACCTGCCGATCAGCGGACGCTACGACGCGAGCACGGTCGCCGCGGTGAACCGGTTCAAGGCCGCCCACCGGCTGCCCGTCAACGGCACCATCGAGGCCCGGACCTGGCGGACCCTGCTGGCCGTCTACAAGCCGAAGGCCTAGCTACCAGCCGAAGGCACACCTACCAGCCGAAGGCACAGCTACCAGCCGAAGGCACACCTACCAGCCCAAGGCACAGCGACCAGCTGAAAAGGCTGGCAGCGTACCGACTCAGCTCGACGGCTCCGGAGCGCGGACATCGCGCTCCGGAGCCGTCGTCGCGTACCGGCCGCGCCGGTGGATCAGCGGTGGCTGCTCCTCGCCGAACTCCACGTGCACCACCTCGAGCTGTACCAACTGCCCCCACCCGAGTGGGACCGGAGGCCGGTCGGAGAGCCGGCACCCGGCCCAGCAGCCCGCCCCGGACAGCACCGGCCCCCATTCGCTCTGGCTCCACTCAGCCAGCCGGAACGGGCCGCCGGGTGCCGGCGCGACGTAGCCGAAGGCGTCGGCCAGTTGCCGGTGCTGCCAGCCGAGCACGGCCACCACCGCCGCGCCGGTGTCGTGCAGCGCGTCCCACAGCTCTGACAGCGGGTCCAGTACGCCCGCGACGTAGCCGGGATCGCCGTCGGCGACCAGCAGCGAGGAGACGGTCAGCCCGGCCCGGCCGTCGGGCGGCCCAGCGGTCCACAACGTCACCGGGGACGCCAGCCGGCCACGCAGCCGCCGGACCGGGCTGCGGTCGGCTTCCGGCGGCAGGAACGGGTGCTCGCCGGAGATGGTCATGGCCCCAGTCTGGCACCGGCACCGAGGCCGTCCGGGCCGCCCCGGGCGCGTTCGGCAGTCCCGCCGGCTGATGGCAGAGTGGGGCACTGGCAGACGGGAGTGCGGCGATGAGTCTTCGGGTCGGACTGGTGGGCAACGGCCACTGGGCGCGGGTCACCCATGCGGCCGGCCTGCAGAGTGAACCGTCGGTCGAGCTCAGCGGGATCTGGGGGCGGAACCGGGCGAAGACCCAGGCGCTGGCCGCCGAGCTGGGCACCACCGGCTATGCCGAGGTCGAAGCCCTGTTCGACGCGGTGGATGCGGTGGCCTTCTCCGTACCGCCCCAGGTGCAGTCCGAACTGGCGGTGCGAGCCGCCCGGGCGGGCAAGCACCTGTTGCTGGAGAAACCGATCGCGGTGTCGGTCGACGCGGCACAGGAGCTGGCCGGCGCGGTGGCCGAAGCCGGCGTCGCCTCCGTGGTGTTCTTCACCGGGCGCTTCGACGCGGGCCAGCGACAGTGGCTGGAGCAGGTCGCGCAGCGCTCGGACTGGGACGGCGCGGCCGGGCTCTGGCTCGGGTCCGCCTTCGCCGCGGACAGCCCGTTCGACACCCCCTGGCGCCACGACAAGGGCGGCCTGTGGGACGTCGGCCCGCATGCGCTGGCGCTGCTGACCGGGGCGTTCGGTGAGATCGTCGAGATCACCGCTCGGCCGGGCCGCCGCGATCTGGTGTACCTGATCCTGCGGCACGCCAGCGGCCTGAGCAGCAGCTACGCGGTCAGCATCGACACTCCCGAGGCAGCCTCCCAGGTCAGCCTGACCGTCTGGGGAGCGGCGGGTCGGTCGGAGTTGCCGGCACTGCTGGAGCCCAGCCAGGCGCTGGCAACCGCCGCCCGGGAGCTGGCGCTGGCGGCCCGGCAGCCAGTACCCAGCCATCCCTGCGACGTGCGGCTGGGCCTTTCGGTGGTGCGGCTGCTCGCCGAGGCCCAACGCCAGCTCGACCGATGAAAGCGCAGCAGGCAGGAACTGCGACGAGGGTGATGCTGCTGGGTGCGCCGGGCTCGGGCAAGGGCACCCAGGGCGAGCGACTGGCCCGGCGACTGGATGTGCCGCACATCTCCTCCGGCGACCTGCTGCGCGCCGAGGTCCGCGACGGCACCGCGCTCGGCACCACGGCCCGCGGCTACCTGGACTCGGGTCGACTGGTGCCCGACGACCTGGTCTTCGACCTGGTGCTGCCGGCGGTGCTGGCAGCGGCGGAGGCGGGCGGCTACCTCCTGGACGGTTTTCCTCGGTCGGTGGCGCAGGCGGTCCGGGCCGACCAGCTGCTGACCCGCTCCGGTGCCGAACTGCAGCGGGTGGTTTTCCTGTCCGCCGACGACGACCTGCTGGCCGGCCGGCTGCTGGAGCGGGCCGCCGCCGCCGGGCGCAGTGACGACACCGCCGAGGTGATCGCCGACCGGCTGCGGGTCTTCGAACGCGAGACCCGGCCGCTGGTCGAGCACTACCGGGCGCGGGGCATGCTGCGCGAGGTGGCTGCCGACCAGCCGGTGGAGGAGGTCACCGAGGCGGTCCTGCGGGCGCTGTAAGTGCGCGCAGAATCGAGGATTCAATGCTCGCCATCGTAATAAATCGGACCGGTGTTCGACATTCCTATCCCCACGCGTGCAAGCACCGGCTAGACTACCTAGATCGGCTATACAGCCAGCCGTGAACGATTCCGTTCAAAAGTAGGTCGACGCCGCTGGCGGGGCACGCTGAGCCATCAGGTTCTAGGGCTGGTGCCGCGGGTTGCGTTCCACCTCTGGTTGATCTCTGAGGTCCGCATGACCACACTGCCAGACAGCCGCCTCTCGCCGGACGGCGAGCCCGACTATCACGACCGCTCCTTCGCCGACATCGTGGAGCGCCTGTTTCGCGAATTCGAGGACCGCCTGTCCCTCACCGCCATCGTCGAGGTGGTCAGGGAATCCCGCCAGCACCTGCGGGGCTCGCCGATCGGTGCATTGCCCGAGCTCACCGAGCGGCTGGCGCACGAGCGCCTGGAACGGCTCGTGCAGGTCGCCGGCGGTGACGAGCCGGTACCGGCTCCGCACCTGACCATTCTGTCCTGACCGACCAATTCTGTCCTGACCGACCGGCCGGGCGAGAGTTCCAACCAGAGCGATCGCCGCAGGCCGGTGCAAGAACCGGCGATGCCCGCAGGGTGTCCCGTCGAATGTGAGGAGAAAAATATGAGTGCACTGGACAAGGCAAAGAACAAGGCCGAAGAGCTCGGCGGCGTCGCCAAGGAGCACGCGGGCGAGGCCACCGGCGACGACAGCATGAAGGCCGAGGGTCAGGCCGACCAGGCCAAGGGAAACCTCAAGCAGGCTGGCGAGAAGATCAAGGACGCCTTCAAGGACTGAGCCTGATGCGTGCTGTCCCCGCCGGAGCGATTTCGGCGGGGACCTGCCGTGTCAGCGGCCCGAATTCCCTACCCTTTCACCTAAGGAGCACCCCATGCTCGGTTTGATCATTTCCCTCATCATCATCGGCCTGATCGCCGGCGCGATCGCTCGGTTGCTGGTCCCCGGCCGGCAGGACATCAGCATCGCCGGAACCATCGTGCTCGGCATCGTGGGCTCGTTCATCGGTGGCTTCCTCGGCTACCTGATCTTCCACAAGGACGGCAACGACGGGTTCTTCCAGCCCTCGGGCATCATCGGATCGATCATCGGTGCGGTCATCGCGCTGCTGATCTGGCAGCGGGTCGGTAACCGCTCTGCCGTTCGCTGATCCGATTGCGGGCCAGGCGCC
>JAVEEO010000128.1 GCA_030840415.1 Pseudonocardiales bacterium
ATCGGCGAGGGCACCGGCCTGGTGCCGTCGAGCGACACCCAGGACGTGGTGCCCTGGCTGAGCTCCTGGATGCCGTCCTACAGCTGGCCCAGTGACCCGCAATGGCGGTCCAAGCACAAGGCGGCCTACCTGCGGCAACGCCCCGCCGACAGCCAGCTCGCCACCATGGCCCGGTACCTCGCCGACGCCGACTACAGCAATCCATCGGCCTGCGTGGTGCTGACCGCGTTCGGCGGCCAGGTCAACGCGGTGCGCCCGGACGCCACCGCCAACGCCCAGCGCGACAGCGTCATCAAGGCCTCCTACAGCACCGGGCACTGGACCTCGGCGGAGGAGGACGAGCGGCACATCGACTGGGTCCGTCGGTTCTACCGGGACGTCTACGCCGACACCGGCGGGGTGCCGGTGCCCGGAGCGGTCAGCGACGGGTCCTACATCGGCTACCCCGACGTGGACCTGGCCGACCCGGAGTGGAACACCTCCGGTGTCGCATGGCACGCGCTCTACTACAAGGGCAACTACCCGCGCCTGCAGCGGGTGAAGCGGCGCTATGACCCGCGCGAGGTGTTCCGGCACCAGCTTTCGGTCCGGCTGCCGGACTGATCGGCGTCCGCGACCGATCCGGCCGGAGGGTCCAGTTTCGGCGCCTTGGGTGTTGACGCGCAAGATCGCCGGTACGAACCCGGACAAATATGTTACGGTTCGGCGCTAATTTCCCACCTGACTCGGGGGGCCCGCGGGCGGCATCGATGCCGCACGGAGAGAGATGGGCGTCATGGCGGGGAGTGCGAGAGTCGAATCGCATTGTGGATCGACGCACCCTACGACCCGAGGAACCGCCATGACCCAGAACGCGGAGAGAGCTCCCGTCGAACTCACCGAACCGCCCATCGCCACAGTTCCACAGCGGAACTCGGCCACCAGCCCCGACGGATCGGGATCGTGGTGGCACCAGCGGTACCTCTGGCTGGTGCTTCTGTGCGGCGTCGTCGGGTTCAACCTGATCTACGCGCTGCCCAGGTACCTGAGCTTCGACGAGAGCCAGTCCCGGATCGCGCTCGACCCGGCGAGGACCGACCAGCACTTCGGGCTGCTGGTGGCGCACGTGGTCACCGGAAACGTGGCGATGGTGACGGTCCTGCTGCAGTTGTGGCCGTGGCTGCGCCGCAACCACCCGCAGGTGCACCGCATCAGCGGGCGGATCTACATCCTGGCCGGGGTGCTGCCCGCGGCCGGGCTGGGCCTGTTGGCACTCATCCCACTGCGACAGGACCAGACCGGCAGCATCGGCCTGGGGGTCGAGGGTGCGCTGTGGCTCGTCACCACCGGCGTCGGCTGGCGGATGGCCCGGCAGCACCGCTACGCACAGCACCAGCGCTGGATGCTGTACAGCTTCGCGCTGGCACTGGGCAGCACCTACGGTCGCATCATCGCCGAGGTCCTCACCCACTACCCGAGCACGATGAAGTACCTGAGCATGGACACCATCGTGGAGGTCAGCTACTGGCTCGGCTGGATCGTGAACGTGCTGATCGCGCACCTGTGGTTCGAGCACCAGGCCAAGCGTTCGAGCAAGGCCGGCGGCCAGATCGTCACGTACCCCTCGCCGGTGCACTGACCTGTACCAGACGGCCCGGTGGGGCTGCCTTCGAGGCAGCCCCACCGGGCCGGTCTCAAGTGCTCGCACGCCTACCTGGGCCGCTCGGCCGGAAGGGAGCGCCGACGCCCAGCGGGGCGGCGCAGCGCACTCACAAGGATGCGAGCGGCGGCTGCCGGCTGCGAAAGTGGGTGTCTGACGCCGTCCGGCCGGGTGCCGTGCGGCAGGCAGCCCAATCCCCCCACGTCGGACCCGGGCCGGCCGTCCCGGCAGCAGCCGGCTCGGCAGTCGCCGGATCAGGCACCTGCGGTAATGGAGGAGAGTCGCCATGAAGGCAGCGACGGTGCCCGGCTTCGCCGGCAGTTGGGAACTGACCGAGGTGCCGATGGTCAGCGCCGGGCCCGGCCAGGTGGTGATCCGGGTGCGGGCCAGCGGCCTGTGCCACAACGACGTCCTCTGCGGCGACGGCGGGTTCGGCAGGTTGCCGGTGGACCCGCCGGTCTTCGGTCACGAGGCGGCCGGTGAGGTGGTCGAGGTCGGTGCCGGGGTCACCACCCGCGAGGTCGGCGATCGGGTCGGGACGACCTGGGTGCAGGCCCTCTGCGGGCGCTGCGACTACTGCAGGACCAACCCGCCGCTGACCGGAACGGCCGGCATGGGTTGCCGGCGCGCGTCGCTGTCCGGGTTGACGGTGCAGGGCGGGCATGCCGAGTATTTCGTGGCCACCGCGGCCAGCACCGTACTGCTGCCGGACGGGCTCAGCTTCGAACTGGCCGCGCCGGTGCTGTGCGCCGGTTACACCGCCTGGAGCGCATTGCGCGCCGCCCGGCCGCAGCCGGGTGAGCGGGTGGCCGTGGTGGGCATCGGCGGCCTCGGCCACTTGGCGGTGCAGTTCGCCAACGCCTGCGGCTACCAGACCATCGCGGTGACCCGCTCGCCGGACAAGCACGAGCTGATCAGCGGCCTCGGTGCCGATCAGGTGGTGGCCGACGGCAAGCAGTTGGCCGAGATCGGCGGCGCGGACGTCATCCTGCTGACCGCGAGCTCGACGCCGGCCGGCGCGGAGGCGTTGCAGGGCCTTCGCGAGGGCGGCAGGCTGGTAATGGCCAATATCGACCCCGGAAACTCCTTCACCCTTCCCGCGCAGAGCCAGTTCTGGGCGCGCCGGCAGCAGATTCTCGGCGCCAGCCATGACGGCCTGCAGTACCTGGCGGAAGCGCTGGAGCTGGTGGCCAGCGGCCGGGTGACGCCGATGATCGAGCAGTTCAGTGCCGATCGGGTCAACGACGCGGTCGAGCGGCTTCGCGACGGCGACATCCGGTTCCGGGCAGTGATCAGCTACTGATCCGGCAACGGGCTGAAGCCCTTCGCGCCTGAGCCGGTCCCGCTGCCGCGCACCGGTACCGGCAGTCGACCGCCCCGGACGGCGCGGGCGTGGCGGCGCTGCCGCCTAGGCCGGCTCGCCCGGCGGCACGGCGGTGCCGGGAACCTCCCGGCACCGCGGGTTGCTCACCGAGGCATTACCGCAGCCGGCTGGAGCCGGGGACGATGTCGCCCCGGAACAGGCCGTCCGGATCGACCCGCAGCCGGATCCGGTCGACCGCCTCGATCAGGTCCGGATCCAGGTGCGCCTGTGGCTGGCTGCCGCTTTCCACGAGGGTGGGGGCGGTACGCCCGGTGTCCCACGGTGCCAGCGCGGCACGCACCACGGCGCAGTGCTTCTCGATGTCGGTGGCACCGTCGGGCCCGTCCGGCACGGCCACGCCGAGGTAGGCGTAGGTCGCATCGAGATGCCCGAACGCGCCACCGGTGTCACTGGCAACGGCCAGCGCGCCACCGAGATGGCGCAGTTCCGCGCTGACCAGCGGCGACCCGGAACCGGGCCCGGTCACGTCCAGGAAGGCGGCCGCCCCGCGCTCACCCAGCTCTTCGAGGAGCAGGTGCTCGCCCACCAGCGGAGCCGGTTCGTTCGGAGCCAACTGCGCCTGCGCCACCTCGGCGGGCGAACACGATTGCCACGTGTCCAGCAGCGGTTCCTCGATCGAGCGGAGCGGAGCCATCAGGTCCTGGGCCTGCTGCCAGGCCAGCCGCGGTTCCGCCCCGGTACCCAGCACCGTGGCCGCGACTCCGATCACCGGGCCGGCCTTGAGAAAGTCGGGCACCATCGGTACGTCCGGCAGGTTGAGCACCTGCAGCGAACTGGTCGCCTCCAGCGGGGCGTCGGCTGTCCAGGCGAGCCACCGGTCCATCACCTCGGCGGCCCGGGCGCCCGACCAGTAGGTCGCGCCGGTGCTCACCTGGCCGGCCGGGAACAGCTCGATCTCGATGGCGGTCACCACGCCGAACCCGCCACCGCCGCCGCGGACCGCCCAGAACAACTCGGGATCCTCGGCGAGGTCCACCCGGCGCCATTCCTCGTCGGCCGTAACCAACTCCACCGCCCGCACGCTGTTGACCGCCAGGCCGAACTTGCGGCCGTAGACGCTGATTCCGCCACGCAGCGAGTAACCCACCACGCCCACGTCCGCCGACGTGCCGTGTGGCGCGGCCAGGCCGTGCGCGGCGGCGGCCT
>JAVEEO010000138.1 GCA_030840415.1 Pseudonocardiales bacterium
AAGTAGGTCAGTCCGACGACGATCACCGCGACCCCGGTTAGCAGCCCGACGAATTGCAGGCGATGGGTGGGCAGCGTCCCCTCCGACACCGGCACCGGCTGCTGCCGGGCCAGTGACCCGGCCAGGCCGAGGACGAAGACGATGGGCAGGAAGCGGCCCAGCAGCATCGCGATGCCGAGCGCGGTGTTGTACCAGGTAGTGTTGACCGAAAGGCCGGCGAACGCGCTGCCGTCGTTGTTGGCGGCCGAGGTGAAGGCGTACAGCACCTCCGACAGGCCGTGCGGCCCGGAGTTCAGCATCGCGGCCTGTTCGCCGGGCAGCGCCATCGCCAGCGCGGTGCCGACCAGCACGATGGTCGGCGTGGTCAGGAGATAGAGGGAGGCGAACTTGATCTCGCGCGCGGCGAGCTTCTTGCCCAGGTACTCCGGCGTCCGGCCGACCATCAGGCCGGCCAGGAACACCGACAGCACGGCGAGGACGAGCATGCCGTACAGGCCCGAGCCGGTGCCGCCGGGTGCCACCTCGCCGAGGGCTATGTTCAGAAGCAGGGTCGCGCCGCCGAGGCTGGTGTAGCTGTCGTGGAAGCTGTTCACCGCCCCGGTCGAGGTCAGCGTGGTCGCGGTGGCGAACGCGGCCGAGTCGGGCACTCCGAACCTGGTGTCGGTTCCCTCGGTCGCGGCGCCCACCGCGGCCGGCACGGTGCCGTGATGGGCGGTCTGGGCCGGGAGGTTGCCGCCCAGGCTAAGCACCGCCAGCACCGCCATCACCGCGACGATGGCGTACCCCTGACGGGGGTCTGAGACCATCCGGCCGAAGGTGCGCGGCAATGAGAAGGAGACGACCAGCAGCAGGAAGATCTCCAGCCAGTTCGTCCACGCACTCGGCGTGGTCCACCCGAACGGGTAGTTGAGTGACAAGCCGTGGGGGACGCGCGAGTTCGCGGTGTTGGACCCGGACCACAACCTGATCACCCTGTACGAGCGGCAGGCCCCGGCATGACGGCACGCACCAGCTGTTGGATCATCGGACGGGCCATGCTGGTCTGCGGCGTGCTGGGCCTGGTGGCCGGGTTCGTTCGCGGCCTGTTCGTCTACGTCCCGACCGCGTGGGCCGCCGCCTTCGAAGGGGGCATTCCGGCCACGGCAGCCGGAGTTGTCATCGGGCTTGCTATCGCCGGCGCGCGCAGCCTCGCCAGGCGGCTCCGCACCCCATCCGCCTAGCGATCGGCCGGAGCATCATCAGCCGCCCAGATGCCGGAACATGAAGTCGCGATCGGTATCGCGGCCGCCTTCGGGGTCGCGTGCGACGTTGGTGTCCTTGCTCTCTACGGTGTCTTCCAATTTCACCCGCTCAGGCAGCCTCTTGAACCGCTGCGAATCCGATGCTCGCTCGGCGCCGGCGTCTCGTTCTTCCTCGTGCTCACCCATGCTCGGAGTATGCGCCCGTATCGACGCCATCAACCACAATGAACGCATGGTTGAGGTGGATCCCGCGCGCTTCGAGGCGATGGTCGGCGAAGCGCTGGACGGCCTGCCCCCGGACTTGGGACGGCTGATGCGCAATGTGGCGATCGTCGTCGAGCACGATGCCGGCCCGCCGGGCCTGCTCGGGCTCTATCGCGGAGTACCGCTGACCGAACGCACCAGCCAGTACTCCGGCGCGCTGCCCGATCAGATCACCATCTACCACCAGGCGATCTGCGTCATTTGCGGCAGCGAGAAAGATGTGGTTGAGGAGGTACGCCGGACTGTGATTCATGAGGTGGGGCACCACTTCGGCATCGACGACGACCGCCTGCACGAGCTGGGTTGGTGACGGCGACGCGATGACCTCCCAGTTGCTCGCGCTCTGCGTCGATGCCTTCGACCCGCTGCGCCTCGCTCGCTTCTGGGCCGGTGTGCTGGGTTGGGAGTTGCGGGAGGATTCCCACGCGGGCGTCACCCTCCTCCCGACCGACGACACCGGCTTCCGGGTCCGGTTCGTTCGGACCGAGGAGTGCAAGACCGTCCAGAACCACATGCACTTCGATCTGACCAGCCGGTCGCCGGCCGACCAGCGGCAGACGGTGGCGAAGGCGCTCGCACTCGGTGCCCGGCACGTCGACGTCGGCCAGCGACCGGAAGAGCCGCACGTGGTGCTCGCCGACCCCGAGGGCAACGAGTTCTGCGTCATCGAGTCGGGCAACGACTTCCTTGCCGCCTGCGGGTTGGTCGGAGCGCTGGCCTGCGACGGCTCGCAGGAGGTCGGTTACTTCTGGAGCGAGGCACTGGGCTGGCCGCTGGTCTGGGACCAGGATCAGGAGACCGCCATCCGCTCGCCGAACGGTGGTCCGAAGATCACCTGGGGCGGCCCGCCGTTGAGGCCCAAGACCGGGAAGTACCGCCTGCACTTCGACATCGCGCCAGCCGCGGACGCTGATCAGCAGGCAGAGGTCGAGCGCCTGGTCTCCCTCGGCGCGACCCCGGTCGACATCGGCCAGGGCGAGGTCAGCTGGGTGGTGCTGGCCGATCCGGATGGCCACGAGTTCTGCGTGTTACCCCCGCCTGCCTGAACCGGCAACCCCGGGCGCTGCGTGGTCACACCCCGGCGAATGGCGTGCCCGCGGCCGGTTGCATCGGTCAGCGTCGAAGGCGCGTGGCTTACCCTGCGCTGTTGGTCGTCGGACCCGCAGCAACGGCTGGAAGATAGGTCAG
>JAVEEO010000142.1 GCA_030840415.1 Pseudonocardiales bacterium
CGGCCGCCGCCAGCGATGCCGACGAGCGGGCGCTTGCCTCCGTCAGCTGAGCCCGGTGTTGGGCCCTGCGGTCCGCGCCCACGGGGGTAGCGGGCCGCCGGGTTCGACACGACTGGGACACTGGAACTGAGGGCCGATGAGCTGATCGCCGGCCGATGACTTCCTAGTACGGATCAAGGACTAATAGTGGCTCAGTTCATATACACGATGTACAAGGTGCGCAAGTCGTACGGCGACAAGGCGATTCTTGACGATGTCACCCTGTCGTTCCTGCCTGGCGCGAAGATTGGCGTGGTCGGGCCCAACGGTGCGGGTAAGTCGAGCGTGCTGAAGATCATGGCCGGCCTCGACCAGCCCTCCAACGGCGAGGCGAACCTCGCCGCGGGCGCCTCGGTGGGCCTGTTGGAGCAGGAACCGAAGCTGGACGAGACCAAGACGGTCCGCGAGAACGTCGAGGATGCCGTCGCCGAGATGCGCGGCTGGCTGGCCCGCTTCGAGGACGTGTCGGCCGCGATGGGCGACCCCGATGCCGACTTCGACTCGCTGCTGGCCGAGCAGGGCGAGTTGATGGAGAAGATCGAGCACGGCGAGGGCTGGGAGCTCGACTCCCGGATCGAGCAGGCGATGGACGCGCTGCGCTGCCCGCCCGGCGACGAGCCGGTCACCCACCTGTCCGGGGGTGAGCGCCGCCGGGTGGCACTGTGCAAGCTGCTGCTGGAACAGCCCGACCTGCTGCTGCTCGACGAGCCCACCAACCACCTGGACGCCGAGAGCGTGCAGTGGCTGGAGCAGCACCTGTCCAAGTACCCCGGCACCATCCTGGCAGTCACCCACGACCGGTACTTCCTGGACAACGTCGCCCAGTGGATCCTGGAGCTCGACCGTGGCCGGGCCCACCCTTACGAGGGCAACTACTCCACCTACCTGGAGAAGAAGTCCGAGCGGCTCAAGATCGAGGGCAAGAAGGACCAGAAGCTGCAGAAGCGGCTCACCGAGGAACTGGAGTGGGTGCGCCAGAACGCCAAGGGCCGGCAGGCCAAGTCCAAGGCCCGGCTGCAGCGCTACGAGGAGATGGCCGCCGAGGCGGAGAAGACCCGCAAGTTGGACTTCGAGGAGCTCCAGATCCCGCCGGGCCCACGGCTGGGCAACGTGGTGGTCGAGGTCAGCAACCTGGACAAGGGCTTCGACGGCCGGGTGCTGGTCAAGGACCTGTCGTTCTCGCTGCCGCGCGGTGGCATCGTGGGCGTGATCGGTCCGAACGGCGTCGGCAAGACGACGCTGTTCAAGACGATCGTCGGTATGGAGAAGCCCGATTCCGGCCAGGTCCGGGTCGGCGAGACGGTCAAGATCAGCTACGTCGACCAGAACCGGGGCGGCATCGACCCGGCCAAGAACGTCTGGCAGGTGGTCTCCGACGGCCTGGACCACATCAAGGTCGGTCAGGTCGAGATGCCCAGCCGGGCCTACGTCTCGGCATTCGGGTTCAAGGGTCCGGACCAGCAGAAGCCGGCCGGGGTGCTCTCCGGTGGCGAGCGCAACCGGCTCAACCTGGCGTTGACCCTCAAGGAGGGCGGCAACCTGCTGCTGCTCGACGAGCCGACCAATGACCTCGACGTCGAGACCCTGGGCTCGCTGGAGAACGCGCTGCTGGAATTCCCCGGCTGTGCGGTGATCATCAGCCACGACCGGTGGTTCCTGGACCGGATCGCCACCCACATCCTGGCCTGGGAGGGCAACGACTCCAACCCGGCGCAGTGGTACTGGTTCGAGGGCAACTTCGAGTCCTACGAGAAGAACAAGGTCGAGCGGCTGGGCGCCGACGCCGCGCGGCCGCATGCCGTCACCTACCGCAAACTGACTCGCGACTGAGCCGGCCATGACCGGACGGCGTTAGGACTCGAGGGGCTGTCGTGGCACGCTTCGTCGCCCGCTGCGCGATGCGGTGGTCGGACATGGACGCCTACGGCCATGTCAACAACACCGCCTACCTGGCCTACCTGGAGCAGGCCCGGGTGTCGATGTTCTTCGACCGCTACGACTCGACCTTCGCCGGCGGCACCCTGGTTGCCCATCACGAGATCACCTACCTGCGGCCGGTGGTCTACCACCCCGAACCGCTGCGGCTCGAGCTGTGGGTCGAGCGGATCCGCGGGGCGTCCTTCGACGTGCGCTACGACGTCTACGACGGGCAGACGCTGGCCGCGCAGGCGGTCACCAGGCTGGTCACCTTCGACTTCGCCACCGACCGGCCGCGCCGGATCACCAAGGAGGAGAAGGCCATCCTGCTCAGCTACACCGACGAACCGGCCGAGCCGGCCGCCCCCGGTGACCCGACGCAGCAGGCGATCGACGAGCTGGACGGCCAGCAGCCAGCCGGCGAGGCGACCGGTGCGTCCCGGCCCGGCGCGGCAGGGCAGGACTGAGCATGTTGGACACCCTCGTACTGCCCGCCCAACTGGCTGACTTCGTGCCGATGGCCGAGCGCGCCCTCGACATCGATCCGGCCTCGATGATCCGGTTCCGGGCGGCCGGGCAGACCGTGGCCGGCTACGTCCGGCTGCCCTACGACGTGCTGGCCGGCCGGACGCTGGCCGCCGACCCGGCCGGCTCCTTCGACAGCACCGTTGCCGCGGCCGACTTCATCCGGTGGGTCGAGCAGGCCGGACCGGTGCCGCCCGGCAAGGACGCGCACTGGCTGAGCCCGCTGCCGCCCCGACAGGGCTGGCGGCGGGTCGACCTGGTGCCCGACGGCGTGATCCGGGACCTGGTGCGCTCCGGGGCCGGACTCGCCGGCGAGGCCACCAGCCGGCAGAGCCAGGAGTCGCTGCTCGCCTCGGTCGTGCTCACCGCCGCCGCCGGTGACGGCTCGCCGGACGTCGCGGTGCCGCTCGGGGCCCTGAGCGCGCTCACCCGGATGGGCTTCCTGCCCCGCGACTCCGAGGTCGGCATCGATGTCGGCCAGGGCTGGATCCGGGTCGCGGCCGGGTACGGCTCCACCTACGTCAGCGACGGCAAGCCGCTCGGCCTGCTGTCCCTGTAAACCCACGCTGTCCCTGTAAACCCACGCTGTCCTGGAACACCCGCGTTGTCGCCGTAAAAGCTGAAATCGCCGTGCCGTCCGCGACCCGCGCTGCACAATGAGCCATGGCCGTTCTCGATCTCAGCGACAAGACCGTGATCGTCACCGGTGCCTCGTCCGGCATCGGTGAGGCGACCGCCCGACTGCTGCACGAGGCCGGCGCGCGGCCGGTGCTGGCGGCACGCCGGGCCGACCGGCTGCACCGGTTGAGCGAGCAGCTCGGCGGTGCGCTGGCGGTGCCCACCGACGTCACCGACCCGGCGAGCCGGCGGGCGCTGGTGCAGGCCGCCCTGGACCGGCACGGCCGGATCGACGGCCTGGTGAACAACGCCGGCACCGGCATTCTGAAACTGCTGGTCGACACCGAGCCCGAGGAGTTCAGCCAGCTGCTGGAGCTCAACCTGGTCAGCGCGCTGGCGATGATTCGCGAGGTGCTGCCCAGCATGCAGGCCCAGGGCGGCGGCCGAATCGTCAACGTCTCCTCCGGCGTGATCCACACGCCCGCCCCGACCGTGTCCGCCTACGCGGCCAGCAAGGCCGGCCTGGTCATGCTCAGCGCGGTGGCCCGGGTAGAGCTGGCGGCGATGAACATCGACGTCTCCACCGTGCTGCCGTCGCTGACCGCCACCGAGTTCGCCGGTGGCATCTACCAGCTCGGCACCGAGCCGTTCCCCGGCTTCGTCGTGCACAGCACCGACTACGTCGCGGGCGTGATCCTGCGGGCGCTGCGCACCGGCGAGGATCGCATCGACATCCCGCACGGCCCAGAGCAGGCCGAGGTGACCGCAACCCCGGCCGGCTGATCCCGGCCGGCCGCCCTCGGACCGGCTGATCCCGATCGGCCGCCCTCGGACCGGCTGATCCCGGTCGGCCCCACCACCCCGCGGGCCGAAAGCCGGCCTCGGGTCAGGTCGCCAGCCGCAGCGGAACCCCGTGGTCGGCCACCGTGCCCAGCAGCACCGGCGCCGGGTCGGCGAGCGCGCCGGGCACCGACAGCTGCACGGTCAGCTCGGCCGGCCGGTACTCCCGCTCGCCCTCGGCGCGGTCGTCCACCAGCACCGGACTCTCCATCGCGACATGGGCGATCGGCATCCGGCGCCGGGCCGCCGCCAGCACCCCCGACGTCGCCGCGATCTCTTCCGCCGGCCAGTACTGGCGGGTGATCGAGTGCCAGACCACGGTGAGCGTGCCGTCCGCCGCCGGGGGTGAGAGCATCGCGGCCAGCCAGGACGAGGCGGGCGCGGCGTCCACCGGCACCGGATGCTCGGCGGCAACCGCCAGCGCCGCGCGCAGCCGCTCGTACCGGTGCAGGTCGTGCGGCCAGACGAACGAGGTCAACCGCAGCCGGCCCTCGGTCGTTGCCGCATCGATCGGCGCGAGGTCACAGCCGCGCCGGTCGGTCACCGTGTACGGCACCGGCGTGACCGGGCCCAGCACCGCGTCGGTCAACCGCAGCGGCGACGTTGCCGGCCCGGCGGACCAGCCGTCACCGGCGATGTAGAACCGGTCCACCAGCAGGTTCAGCCCGGCGGAGGCGCCCAGTTCGAGCAGCCGCACCGACGCCAGGCCGGAGCGGCGAACCGCGTCGAACAGCCCGACCAGCAGCGGCACCGACCTGCCCGGCTCGTTGGTCTGCGGCGCGACCTCGAGCGCCGCCCGCAACTCGTCGACGTGCCGCCGCAGCACCGGCTCGAAGTCCTGCCAGGCGCCGTCCGGCGAGGCGGTGCCACCGAGGTTGGGGTAGTAGACCGCCAGCTGCGGCTCGGTCCGCGACAGCACCAGGCGCTGCAGGCCGGCCATCAGCCGCAGTTGTACCACCGCCGAGCCAGGGGCGTCGGCCCAGTCCCGGCAGATCTCTGCGACCACGCCGCCTGCCTGCCAGTCCTCGGCCATCGCCAGCATCAGCGTCCGGTACAGCCCGTCCGGCAGCATCCGCGCGTGCCGGCGGAACCGATCGGCCAGGGTCGTCACACCGCGACGATAGCCAGCGCCGCCGGGCCGGCGGCAGTTAGCCGGGACCCGGCAGCCCGCTCGGACCAGGCACCCTGCTCAGGACCGCAGCCAGACCGCGGTGTTGGCCGGCAGCTTGTCGCCCTCGATCGGTGAGGACGACAGCAGGATCTCGCCTGGCGGCAGCTCCACCGGCACCTCGCCGGCGTTGAGGGCGACGACCAGGTTCGGGCCACGACGGTAGGCGAGGCAGCCTTCCGGTGCCTGCAGCCAGGCGAAGGACGAGCCGTGCAGCTCGGTCAGCTCGCGCCGCAGCCGCAGCGCCCGGCGGTAGAGCGACAGGGTGGAATCCGGGTCGGCTGCCTCGGCCTCGACGGTGAAGTCCTTCCACTCGGCCGGCATCGGCAGCCACGGCTGGGCCGCGTCGCCGAAGCCGAACGGCGGCTCGGTGCCCTCCCAGGGCAGGGGCACCCGCTCGCCGTCCCGGCCGCGCTCGGTGTAACCGCTGCGCTTCCAGGTCGGGTCCTGCAGCACCTCGTCCGGCAGCTCGACGTTCTCCAGCCCCAGCTCGTCACCGTTGTAGATGTAGGCCGCGCCCGGCAGCGACAGCGAGATCAGCGAAGCCGCCCGGCCCCGGGCCTGCCCCAGCGCGCCGCCGCCGTAGCGAGTGGTGTGGCGCACCACGTCGTGGTTGGACAGCACCCAGGTGCACGGCGCGCCGACATCGGCCATCGCCTTGAGCGAACCGTCGATCGCCTCGATGAAGGCGGGAGCCGACCAGGGCGCCTCGATCAGCCTGAAGTTGAAGGTCAGGTGCAGCTCGTCCGGACGCACGTAGAGCGCCAGCCGCTTGTCGTCGGGCACCCAGGCCTCGCCCACCGCCATCCGGTGCGGGTAGCTGTCCAGCACCCGGCGGAACAGCCGCAGGCAGTCGTGCACGCCGTCCTGGTCGAAGCGCAGGTCGGGATCGAGCTGGGTGTGCGGGCCGGTGTAGTTGGTCAGGTCCATGTCGGGCAGGCCGGCGGGCTTGGCCATCGAGTGCGCGACGTCGACCCGGAAGCCGTCCACGCCCCGGTCCAGCCAGAACCGCAGGATCCGCTCGAACTCGGCGTGCACCTCGGGGTTGTCCCAGTTCAGGTCCGGCTGCTCGGGGGCGAAGATGTGCAGGTACCACTGGCCGTCGGGCACCCGGTGCCAGGCCGGCCCGCCGAACATGGCCGGCCAGTTGTTGGGCGGCTCGGACCCGTCCGGCCCCTTGCCGTCGCGGAAGATGAACCGGGCCCGCTCCGGCGAACCGGGGCCCGCGGCCAGGGCCTGGGCGAACCACGGGTGCTGGTCGGAGAAGTGGTTGGGAACGATGTCGACGGTGACCTTGATGTCGCGGGAGTGCGCGGCGGTCACCAGCGCGTCGAAGTCGGCCAGGGTGCCGAACATCGGGTCCACGTCGGTCGGGTCCGCCACGTCGTAGCCGCCGTCGGCCATCGGCGAGGTGTAGAACGGGCTGAGCCAGATCCCGTCCACCCCGAGCTGCTGCAGGTGGTCCAGCCGGTTCCGGACGCCGATCAGGTCACCGATGCCGTCGCCGTTGCCGTCGGCGAAGCTCTTGGGATAGATCTGGTAGACCACCGCGCTGCGCCACCAGTCGGCACCGCTGAGGTCGGGAGCGCCGCCGCCGCTGGCGAAGCCCTCCCCGGCGGTCTCGGTCGGGTCGCCGATGGCGGGGGCGTCGGTGGGACGGGCGGAATCGATGGGCGTGTCTGGCACGCGGTCCTCCGGGGGAAGTGACACGGACGCCGACGCGCACACCGGCGATGGGGGTCGCGGTCCTCTTCCGGCCGCGCCGCTGTAAGCCTTTCCAGTCCATTCTGTCGCGACCGGGCAGGACGAGTCAAGCAGGCTCAACCGACACCGGCCGGCTTCAGCCGATCGAGTTGCGCATCGACTCGGCGGCCATCGTCAGGTACTGCCACAGCGGAGTCCGGATGTCCTCGGGCAGTTGCAGGGAATCCAGCGCGTCGCGCATGTGCCGCAGCCAGGCGTCGCGCTCGGCCTCACCGATCACGAACGGGGCATGCCGCATCCGCAGCCGGGGATGGCCGCGGTTGGCCGTGTAGGTGGACGGCCCGCCCCAGTACTGGATCAGGAACAGCGCCAACCGGTCCGCGGCCGGTTCCAGGTCCGCTTCCGGATACAGCGGACGCAGCAGCGGATCGGCCGCGACCCCGTCGTAGAACCGCTGCACCAGCAACCGGAAGGTCTGCTCGCCACCGGCCCGCTCGAAGAAGTCCGGGCTCACCACCGCACGATCCCGACTCCCGTCCTGCGCGCCACGCTCACCTGTCCGTCACCGGCCCATTGTCCCTCACCGGGGGCCCGGCCCTCCCGCCCGGGCCACGGGCAGCCGACCCGGAAAGCCGAGGCCGGGATCGGCGCCGGTCAGCCGGGCAGCGCGCTGTCCACCCCGGCGCTGTCCAGGTTCGCCCGGATCCGGGCCCGCAGTTCCCGGGCCACCCGCCACTGCTCCAGCGGCTTGACCCGGGCCACCAGTCGCAGCACCGTCTCCTCGCGCCCGAGCCGCTCGATGCCCAGTACCTCGGGGGCGGCCAGCAGGCTCGGCTGCCAGGCCTGGTCGGCGTACAGGTCCGCGGCCGCCGCGGTGAGGGCCGCGTGCGCGGCCGGCACGTCCTGGCCGACGCCGACCGGGACGTCGAGCACCACCTGGGCGTACTGCTGCGACATGTTGCCGACCCGGACGATCTCGCCGTTGCGCACGTACCAGGCCACCCCCTCCACGTCGCGCAGCCGGGTGGTGCGCAGGCCGACGGCCTCCACGGTGCCGGTGGCCTCCTTGACGTCGATCACGTCGCCGACGCCGTACTGGTCCTCGAGCATCAGGAACATGCCGGCCAGGAAGTCCTTGATGATGTTCTGGGCGCCGAACCCGAGCGCTACCCCGACCAGCGAGGTGCCGGCCACGAACGGCGCCAGGTTGATCTCGAACGTCTGCAGCGCCAGCAGGAGCGCCGTGACGAGGATCAGGAAGCTGACCGCGCTGCGCAGCACCGAGGCGATGGTGTCGGCGCGCTGCTTGCGCCGCTCGCTGACCTGCCCGCTCGACTCCCAGAACGGCAGGGTGCCGGCCCGGTCGGTCAGCGGGCTGAGGATAGCCGGCACCCGGCCGGCCACGCTGGCGGCGCTGAGCCGGTTGATCCAGCGATGGACGAGCGCGCGTACCACCAGCGCCACCACCAGAATGCTCAGCAACTGCAGGGGTTTGGTGATCAGCAGGGCGGCGTGCTGGTGCCAGTAGGCCGGCACCGCGGCCGGTGCCGACTGGGCCGATCCGGCTCCGGCCGCCGGGTTCGCGAGGAGTTCCACGGCGGCTAAGCCTGCCACCTGCGGCGGCGCCGTCCCGGCTGCCGGGGCCCGCGGGCGCAGCGTGTCGATCTTTTAATGGGTGCGCGAAACCGCCGAGTCGGGTTCACTGGACTGCGACACTCGAAAGGGATGCCGGTGATCCGACCGCGGGTCCTCGACGTGTCGCGCCCGACCCGACGCGACACGACGCTGTGCCGCGCCGTGCCGCCACCGGTGAGGCCGGCCGGATGAGCGGGGCGCTGGTCCTCAACGCCACCTACGAGCCGCTGTGCGTGGTACCGCTGCGCCGCGCGGTGCTGCACTCGGCCCGGCTGGTGATCGAGGCGCCGACGGTGGTCCGGCTCAGCCGCTTCGTCCGGGTGCCCTACCGCAGCCGGGTGCCGCTCACCCGGCGGGCGGTCATGCACCGAGACGGCCTGCGCTGCGCCTACTGCCAGCGCCGGGCCGACACCATCGACCACGTGGTGCCGCGCAGCCGGGGCGGCAAGCACGAGTGGGTCAACGTGGTGGCCGCCTGCGCCACCTGCAACCACCGCAAGGCCGACCGGTTGCTCGCCGAACTCGGCTGGAGCCTGCCGTTCACGCCCCGGGAACCGGCCGGCTATGCCGGGTTCACGGTCGGCTACGTCCGGGAACCGGCCTGGGAGCCCTACCTGGACGCATGGGGCAACGGTGACCAGGTCGCCAGCTGAGCGACCCCGCTAGCCTGCCTGAATGGCCTCCCTGCACGACCTGACCGCCCTGGAAGCAGCCGCCGCGATCCGTCGCCGGGAGGTCAGCCCGTCGGAGTTGGTCGAGCACTACCTGGACCGGATCGCCCGGCTGGACGGCCAGGTCGGCGCCTTCGTCACGGTCACCGAGACCGCCGCCCGCGAGCAGGCCAGGCAGGCCGACGCCCAGGTGCTGTCCGGCGCCCCGCTGCCGCCGCTGCTCGGCGTGCCGACCGCGATCAAGGACCTGAACCTGACCGCCGGGGTTCCCACCCGGCTGGGCTCGCGGGCCTACGCCGACTTCGTGCCCGAGCTCGACGACCACGTGGTGACGCTGCTGCGCCAGGCCGGCACCATCTCCCTCGGCAAGACCGCCACTCCGGAGCTGGGCCTGCCCTGCTACACCGAGACCGACATCGGGCCGCCGGCCCGCACCCCGTGGGACACCAGCCGGCTGGCCGGCGGCTCCTCCGGCGGGGCGGCCGCGGCGGTGGCCGCCGGCTTCGTCCCGATCGCGCAGGGCTCCGACGGCGGCGGCTCGATCCGGATCCCGGCCAGCGTCACCGGCCTGTACGGGCTCAAGCCGTCCCGCGGCCGGATCTCGCGCGGGCCGCTGGACGCCGACCCCGCCGGGCTGTCGGTGCTCGGGCCGGTGACCCGGACGGTCCGCGACGCCGCCGCGTTCCTGGACGCCACCGCGATCGCGCAACCCGGCGACCCGCACTGGGCGCCGCCGCTGCCGGCCGGCGAGAGCTTCCTGGGTTGGTGCGACCGGACGCCCGCCAGGCTGCGGATCGGGCGCTACCTGCAGCCGCCGATCCCGGGTGCCGAGGTCGATCTGGAGTGCCGGACGGCCTGGGAGTTCGCCAGCGTGCTGCTGGAGAGCCTCGGGCACGAGGTGGTCGACATCGCGATGCCGATGCCCGAGGTGATGATCGGCGCCTTCGAGACGGTGTGGGCGGTCTCGGCGGCCAACGCCCCGGTGCCCGCCGACCGGGAGGACCAGCTGCGGCCGCTGACCCGGCACCTGCGCGAGCGCGGGAGCCGGATCGGAGCGCGCGAGTACGCCGCCGCGCTGGCAGCGCTGAGCCTGGTCAGCCGGCAGGCGGTGGTGGCGACCGCGCAGTACGACGCGGTGCTCACCCCGACGCTGGCGCTGACCCCACGGCCGGTCGGCTGGTTCAGCGGAACGGCGGCCGAGCCGGTGGAGCCGGCCGAGGACTTCGAGCGCCAGAAGCGGTTCACGCCGTACACGGCCGTCTACAACGCCACCGGCCAGCCGGCGGCCAGCCTGCCGTTGCACTGGAGTGCCGAGGGGCTGCCGGTCGGGGTGATGCTGGTCGGCCGCCCGGCGGGGGAGGCCGCCCTGCTGGCGTTGTCGGCACAGCTGGAGGCGGCCGCGCCGTGGGCCGACCGGCACCCGGCACTCTGGCTGGCCTGAGCCCTTCGATAACGTGTGCCGACAGGATCGGCACGACGGCACCGGCGAAGGTGCGGTTCGCGCCGGGCAGGCTCGCCGGGCGGAGGAATGCGGATGAGCGAGGAATGCGTATGAGCATCGTCGAGACGACACTGATCTTCGTCGGTATCCCGGCCGCGGTATTCCTGCTGGTGGCCGCGCTGGTGTTCGGCAGGGCAGCCGCGCACACGCCGCGCTACCGCCCCGGCGGCTCGTGGCAGTTCGAGCCGGTCTGGTATTTACCGCACCCCGACCACGGTGGCCCGGCGCTGAGCAAGCCGCCGGCCGCCCTGCTGGACACGGCCGGCAGCCGGGCCCTGCCGGGTCAGGTGCTGGAGACCGCCACGGCGAGCGGTGGTGCCAGCGGTGAGTGGTGACCCGCGGCCCTCGGCCGGTGCTACCAGCATGCAGTCCAGCTCCACCGCCTCCGCACTCGGCGCCGACTTGCACACCGATCGTGACGGCGCCGCGACCGTCGACCCCTACGTCACGGAGCAACGCGCCAAGGACCTGACCACCCGGCGGGACAGCCAGAGCGGCCCGGACCGCCCGTTCAAGCCGGCCCAGCTGGCCCGGATCGACGAGGCGCTGACGCTGGCCTCCCGCGAGACCGGTCTGCTGTTCAGCGTCTACGTCGGCGAGCTGGGAACCGACAGCCGGGCCACCGCCGAGGCGATGTTCGGCAAGCTCAGCGGCCGGCACCACGCGCCGGTGCTGCTGGCGATCTCGCCGGCGCAGCGCCGGCTGGAGATCGTCACCGGCGGCGAGTCGGCGCGCCGGATCCCGAACCGGGTCGCCAGCCTGGCCGCTCTCGCGATGCGCGGGTCGTTCGCCAACGGTGACCTGGCCGGCGGCATCGTGACCGGTCTGCGCCAGCTCGCCGACGCCGCGGGCGTGGCCTGAACGCTCCGGCGATGACTGCTACCACCGCCGCCGAGCGCGCCCACGACAAGGCGGTGGCCGCGCTCATCGCCTCCTACGCCGCCATCCCCGCGGGCAGCCAGGTGCGGTTGGCCAAGCGCACCTCCAACCTGTTCCGGCCGCGTACCTCCGGGCCGCAGGCCGGCCTGGACGTCAGCGGGCTGGACGGGGTGCTCTCGGTCGACCCGGTCGCGCGCACCGCCGACGTGCAGGGCATGTGCACCTATGAGCGGCTGGTGGCGGCCTGCCTGCCGCATGGCCTGATGCCCAAGGTCGTGCCGCAGCTCAAGACCATAACCCTGGGCGGCGCGGTGACCGGGCTCGGCATCGAGTCCTCGTCCTTCCGAAACGGGCTGCCGCACGAGTCGGTGCTCGAGATGGACGTGCTGACCGGCGACGGGCAGCTGCGCACGGTCAGCCCCGAGCAGCACCCGGACCTGTTCGCCGGCTTCCCGAACTCCTACGGCAGCCTCGGCTACACCGTCCGGGTGCGCATCGAGCTGGACCCGGTCCGACCGTTCGTGGCGCTGCGCAACGTCCGGTTCGCCGACCTCGACGAGCTGGCGGCCGCGATCGGGCGGATCGGCGCCGAACGGCAGTGGGACGGCGAGCCGGTCGACTTCCTGGACGGGGTGGTGTTCGGTCCCGGCCAGGCCCACCTGTGCCTGGGCCGCTGGGCGGACAGCCCCGCTGAGGCGGGTGTGGCCGCGGCCAGCGACTACACCGGCCAGCAGATCTACTACCGCTCCATCCCGGACCGGGAACGGGACTGCCTGACGGTGGCCGACTACCTGTGGCGCTGGGACACCGACTGGTTCTGGTGCTCGGGGGCCTTCGGGGTGCAGAACCCGGTGATCCGCCGGCTGTGGCCGGCCAGGTACCGGCGCAGCGACTTCTACCACCGGCTGATCTCCCTCGACCACCGTTTCAAGGTGGCCGAGAAGATCGACCGGATCCGCCGGCAGCCGTCACGGGAGCGGGTGGTGCAGGACGTCGAGATCCCGCTGGAGCGGACCCCGGACTTCCTGCGCTGGTTCGCCGATCAGGTCGCGATGTCACCGGTCTGGCTGTGCCCGCTGCAACTGCGCGAGCCGGCCGGACCGGAGGCCGGTTCGACCAAGCCGTGGCCGCTCTACCCGTTGTCGCCGGGCCAGATCTATGTCAACGTCGGGTTCTGGGGCACTGTCGCGATCATCGGTGGCCGGGCCGACGGCGACGTCAATCGGCTGGTCGAGGCGGCCGTCGCCGAGCATGCCGGGCACAAATCGCTGTACTCCGACGCTTACTACGACCGGGAGACCTTCGCCGCGGTGTACGGCGGTAAGACCTACGCCGAGCTGAAGGAAAAATATGATCCCGGCCATCGGCTGACCGGGCTGTACGAGAAAGCGGTGGGACGCAGATGAAGATCGCCGAGCTGGTGTCGATGCTGACCGTCGATGGCGCTCCGATGCGGTTCGAGGCCTACGACGGCAGCGCGTTCGGCCCGACCGACGCGGAGTTCACCCTGCTGCTGGCCAACGAACGTGGGCTGCGCTACCTGGCCACCGCGCCGGGGGACCTGGGACTGGCCCGGGCCTACGTGCAGGGCGACCTGCTGCTGCGCGGGGCGCACCCGGGCGATCCGTACGAGGCGCTCAAGACTCTGGGCGGCTGGCGGTTCCGCCGGCCGAGTCCCAAGGAGGCCGGGGTGCTGCTGCGCGAGATGGGCTGGCGCAACCTGTTGCCGCCGGAGCCGCCCGCGCAGGAGGCGCTGCCCCGCTGGCGCCGGGTGATGGAGGGGCTGCGGCACTCCCGGGACCGGGACGCCCAGGCGATCGGCAAGCACTACGACGTCTCGAACGAGTTCTACGAGAGGGTGCTGGGCCCCTCGATGGCCTACACCTGCGCGGTGTTCCCCAAGCCGGACGCCAGCCTGGAGGAGGCGCAGGAGGAGAAGTTCGACCTGGTCGCCCGCAAGCTGGGCCTGGAACCGGGCATGCGGCTGCTCGACGTGGGGTGTGGCTGGGGCGGCATGGCCCGGCACGCGGCCACTCACTACGGCGTGCAGGTGGTGGGGGTGACCCTGTCGGCGGCCCAGGCCCGGTGGGGCGCGGCGGCCGTCGAGCGGGACGGGCTGTCCGGCCAGGTGCAGATCCTGCACAGCGACTACCGGGACGCGCCGGGGTCGGGCTATGACGCGGTGAGCTCGATCGGGCTGATGGAGCACGTCGGCGTGCACAACTACCCGGCCTACTTCGCCTTCCTCAAGAACAAGCTGCGCGACGGCGGCCGGCTGCTCAACCACTGCATCACCCGGCCGGACAACAAGCAGAGCCCGATGCCCGGTCACTTCATCGATCGCTACGTCTTTCCCGACGGTGAGCTGGCCGGCGCCGGCCGGATCATCACCGAAGCCCAGGACGCCGGCTTCGAGGTGCGCCACGAGGAGAACCTGCGCGAGCACTACGCGCTGACCCTCAAGCAGTGGTGCGCCAACCTGGTGCGCAACTGGGACGCCTGCGTGGCCGACGTCGGCGAGCCGACCGCCCGGGTCTGGGGGCTCTACATGGCCGGTTCGCGGCTGGGCTTCGAGACCAACGGCGTCCAGCTGCACCAGGTGCTGGCAGTCAAGGTCGCCGAGTCGGGCGACGCGCGGTTCCCGTTGCGCCCCACCTGGGGTTCCTAGCCACAGCTCGAACGAGCGGGCGTCGGGAGATCTGCCGGCGCCCGCCTCCGGTGGCTAGGCGGCGGTGTCGGTGGACCGGGCCCGCAACGCCCGGACCACGTCGGCCCGGCCCTCGCTGATCAGCCGCTGCAACGCTGCCGGGTGGCTGGTGTCGGCCAGGAACTCGTCGGCCAGCCGCACCGCCCGCTCGTCGACAGCGCTGGTCCAGTTGGGGTACAGCCCGACGATCAGATACCTGGCCGTCTCGGCCGACATCCGGTCCCACAGCTCGGCGACCTGCTCGAAGAACCGGTCCACGTACGGCGCCAGCAGGTCCGGACGCCACGGATCGCGAAAGCCCGTGATGATCGCCCGCCGCATGGCCGTGCTCAGCTCCGAGTCGGGCATCATCTGCTCCCAGGCCGCGGCCTTGGCCTCGGCAGTGGGGATCCGGGCCCGGACGGTGGCCGCATGCCGGGCACCGGCCGCCGACGGGTCGGCATCGGCGGCGGCCACGATCTCGGCTTCGCCGGCCCGGCCGGCGCCGACCAGCGCTCGCAGCATCAGCCAGCGCAGGTCGGTGTCGATCGCCAAACCCTCCAGCTGCTGCTCACCGGACAGCAGCGCGGCCACCAGGTCGAGCTGCTCGTCGGTGCCGCCGGCGTTGAGCAGCGCGTGCACCCAGGCCAACTGGTGGTCCGAGCCCGGCTGCGCGGCGCGGGCGTTGGCTATCGCCAGGTCGCCGAACCGGGCCCGGGCGCCCACCGCCCAGTCGGGGTCGGCGTAGATCTCCAGCGCCTGGAGCAGGTTCTTGGTGACCGACTGCACGACCGCGATCACCGACTCGCTGCCGGCCGCGTCGGCGACCAGGTCGTAGTAGTGCCGGGCAGCCAGCTCGCCGTCGCGCACCCTCTCCCAGGCCGCCGACCAGCACAGGGTGCGGGCCAGCGGGTTCTGCAGCGCGGCCAGCCCGCCGTTGCGCAGGGTGTGCATGCTGTGGGCGTCCAGGCGCAGCTTGCAGTAGGTCAGGTCGTCGTCGTTGAGCAGCACCAGGTCCGGCCGCTGCTCGCCGATCAGCTCGGCGATGTCGCTCCGCTCGCCGTCGACGTCGACCTCCAGCCGGCGGGTGCGCACCAGCTCGGCCGGCTGGCCGTTGGTGGAACTGCCGTAGCAGTACAGCCCGATGGCCAGCCGGTGCGGGCGCAGGATGTTGTCGGCGGCGGTGTCGCGCGGGGCGTCCTGCAGCACCGCGAACGAGCTGAACCGGCCGTCGGAATCGACGTCGTAGTCCACCGACAGGGTGCTCATGCCGCTGGTTTCGACCCACAGCTTCGCCCAGCCGGACAGCTCCCGGCCGGAGGTGGCGTTGAGGGCGTCGAGCAGGTCCGACAGCGTGGTGTTGCCGAAGGCGTGGTCGTTGAAGTACTGCCGGAGCCCGGACAGGAACTGCGGCATCCCGACATAGGCCACCAGTTGCTTGAGGACGCTGGCGCCCTTGGCGTAGGTGATGCCGTCGAAGTTGACCTCGACGGCCTCGGCGTCCGGTATCTCGCAGGCGACCGGATGGGTCGAGGGGTACTGGTCCTGCCGGTAGGCCCAGGCCTTCTCGGTGTTGGCGAACGTGGTCCAGATGCCGGTCCAGGCGGTGGCCTGCTCCTGGGCGGTGTTGGCCGCCCACTCGGCGAAGGACTCGTTCAGCCACAGGTCGTCGAACCAGCGCATCGTCACCAGGTCGCCGAACCACATGTGCGCCATCTCGTGCAGCACGGTGGTCGCCCGGCGCTCCCGGCGCACGTCGGTGACCCGGCTGGTGAAGACGTAATCCTCGACCAGGGTGATGCAGCCGGCGTTCTCCATCGCGCCGGCGTTGAACTCGGGGACGAAGCACTGGTCGTACTTGCCGAAGGCGTAGCGGTGCCCGAAGTTCTGGTGGTACCAGTCGAAGCCCTGCTTGGTGATGGTGAAGAGCTCCTCGGGGTCGAAGTGCTCGGCCAGCGAGGTGCGGCAGGACAGCCCCAGGTCGATGCCGTCGTGGTGGTCGGTGACCTGGTGGAACGGCCCGGCGACCAGCGCGGTGATGTAGGTGCTCATCCGGGGCGTGGTCGCGAACCGCACCGTCTTGGTCCCGGTAGGCGCGCCCGCTTCGCTACGGCCCTCCTCGATGTCGGTCACCGCACCGTTGGACACCAGTTTCCAGTGCGACGGCGCGGTGACCCGCAGGGCGAAGCTCGCCTTGAGGTCGGGCTGGTCGAAGCAGGCGTACATCCGCTTGGAGTCGGTGGTCTCGAACTGGCTGTAGAGGTAGATCTCCTTGTCGATCGGGTCGACGAAGCGGTGCAGCCCCTGGCCGTTGGTGGTGTAGAGCAGGTCGGCGTCGACCACCACCACGTTGTGCTCGGCCAGGTCGGCGAGCACGATCCCGTCGGCCGGCTCGTAGCCGCTGACATCGACCGGCCGGCCGTTCAGGCTGACCTCGTGGAAGCGCTCGGCGATGACGTCCAGGAAGGTCGAGGCGCCAGGCTGGTTGGCGGTGAAGGTGATGGTGGTACGGGACCGGAAGGTCCGCTCGCTCGGCCCGCCGTCCGGACCGGTCAGGTCGAGTTCGACGTCGTAGCCCTCCACCCGCAGCAACCCGGCGCGCACCCGGGCGTCCTCGCGGGTGAGGTTGGGCATCCGAACCGTGTTGGCATCGATGCGGTGGAAATCGGGGCCGTCGGCCGGCGAACCGGCCGCCGGGCGGACACTGGACACGGAATGCCACTCCTCGAGAGGTGGTTGTCAGTGGAAAGCGCCAAAGGCGCTGGATATAGGCACTATTCCATACATTGGCTAGGAGATTAGGGGCTGCGCTATGGCGATTGAGGAAACCGAAAGCCGGACGAAGGTCGATTTCTGGTTCGATCCCGCGTGCCCGTTCGCATGGGTCACCTCGCGGTGGATCCTGGAGGTCGAGAAGCAGCGCGACCTCGACCTGGACTTTCACGTGATGTCGCTGTCGGTGCTCAATTCCGGCCGGGACCTGCCCGAGAACTACCGCACCATGCTGGACCAGGCCTGGGGCCCGGTACGGGTCGCGATCGCCGCCGAGCAGCACAGCGGGTCCGAGATCCTGCGGGAGCTCTACACCGCGCTCGGCACCAAGCGCCACGACCAGGGTCGCGAGCTCGACCGGGCCGCGATCATCGAGGCGCTGGACGAGGTCGGGCTGCCGGAGTCGCTGGCCGACGCCGCGGACTCCGAGGAGTACGACGACGCGCTGGTCAAGTCCCACCACGCGGGCATGGACCCGGTCGGCTTCGAGGTGGGCACGCCGGTGATCCACGTCGACGGGGTGGCGTTCTTCGGCCCGGTGCTGACCCGGATCCCGCGCGGCGAGGATGCCCTGACGATCTGGGACGGCACCCGGCTGCTGGCCGCCTACCCGTACTTCTTCGAGCTCAAGCGGACCCGTACCGAATCGCCGCGGTTCGACTGAGCGGCGGCCCGGAGGTGACGTCGCCGATCTTTCACATCGTCGCCGAGCCGGACTGGCGTGCAGCCCGCGCGCGGGGCAGCTACCGGCCGCCGTCGCTGGAGCAGGAGGGCTTCGTGCACTTCTCCTACCACGACCAGGTCGCCCGGACGGCCAACGCCAGGTTCGCCGGCCGGACCGACCTGCTGGTGGTCGAGGTCGATCCGGCCCGGCTGGCCCAGCCGGTGGTCGACGAGGACCTCTACGGCTCGAACGAGGACTTCCCGCACGTCTACGGCGAGATCCCGGTGGACGCCGCGGTTGCCGAGCACCGGCTGAGCCGGGGCCCGGACGGCGAGTTCGGTTTCGCCCCGAACGGCTAGCCGGTTCGCCCGGGCTAGCCACACCCTGGCAGTTCCGGCCGCGAGCGTGCTGGCACCATGGCAGGCATGCGGATCTACCTGGGTAGCGACCATGCGGGCTTCGAACTCAAGGGCCAGCTGAGCGCCCACCTGTCCGATGCCGGCCACGAGGTCATCGACTGCGGGCCGCACAGCTACGAGCCCGAGGACGACTACCCGCCGTACTGCATCGCCACCGCCCAGCGGGTGGTCGCCGATCCCGGCAGCCTCGGCGTCGTGCTGGGCGGTTCGGGCAACGGCGAGCAGATCGCGGCGAACAAGGTCGCCGGCACCCGGGCGGCACTGGGCTACGACCTGCCGACCGCGATCCTGGCCCGCCAGCACAACGATGCCAACGTGCTCGGACTGGGCGCGCGGATGCACAGCCAGGAGGCCGCGCTGTCCATCGTCGACGCCTTCGTCAACACCGAGTTCTCCCACGATCCGCGCCACGTCCGGCGGATCGGCCTGCTGACCGCCTTCGAGCAGACCGGCACGCTGCCGGCCTGACCCGTCGTGACCGGTCTGTCTCGGGCGGACCGGCGGTCTGGAAACCAGACCGAACCTGGCGCTCGGGACGGCCTGCTCGACTCAGCCCTCCGGCGGCTGCCACTGGCGCCGGACCACCACCACCGAGCGTTCGGCGGCAGCCAGGTCCTCGGCGGTGGGGCGGGCCACGTCCCGGGCCCGCAGCGCACCGCTGAGCCCGACCTGGGACGGTGAGCTGCCCGCCAGTTCGCGCCAGCCCCGCTCCGAGTCGCGGCCGTGGCCGCGACCGGCCTCGTCCCGGCGGCCGCCGTTCGGTTCCGAGCGGCGGCGCTCGGTTGGCTCTGCTCCGGACGGGTTCGCGCTCGCCGGACGGGATGGCCTGACCGCACTGGAAGTCGGCCCCGCCGCGGTCGAAGCCACCCCGGCCGCTGGCGAAGCCGGGCCGGCAGCCGAATCCGCCCCCGTCGCAGCGGCCACCGATCCCGGGGTCGCCGGCTCTCTGGTCGAAGCGGCGGGCCCAGCAGCCGTCCGGGCGCCTCGGCGGCGCCGCCGGCGGGGCTGATCCTGCGAGGAGGTCATCGGCTCATCCTGCCCGACCGGGAACGTCGTCAAGAAGTGGAACGGTCCTACCGCTCGGGGCAGGACGGCACCAGTTCGCCGTCGCGCGAGCCCAGGAACGTCTTGCAGCGGGCGAGGTTGACCGGGCCGGGGTGGCCGGAGCCGCTGGCGGGCCGGTGCCGATCGTCGCTGCGGCGGCTCGGGATGCGATGGGCGATGCCCAGGGTCATCAGGGCGATCGCGCCGCCGGCGAGGATGTCGAGCAGGTAGTGGTTGCCGGTCACCACCACCGCGACCGCCGTGACCACCGGGTAGCAGAGCCACAGCCAGCGCAGCGCGCGGGAGCGGACCAGCCGGAAGGCCACCACCGCGGTCCACACCGCCCAGGCCAGGTGCAGGGACGGGAAGGCGCCGAACTGGTCCGCCGTCACCGGGCCACCGTGGGTGGCCCCGAAACCGGCATTGGCCACCGCGTCGACGAAGCCGAAACCGGGCAGGAAGCGCGGCGGCGCGGCCGGGTAGACCAGGAAGATCGCCAGGCCGAAGACATTGGTCAGCACCAGTGCGTTGCGGGCCCGCCGGTAGCTGTGCGCGCGGCGCCACCAGCACCAGACCAGCATGGCGAGAGTCACCGTCAGGTGCGCGAACTGGTACCAGTAGCTGGCCATCAACGACAGCGCGGTTTTCTGGGTGGTCCACAGGTTGGCCGACAGTTCGATGTTGATGTGCAGGAGGCGTTCCAGGTGCAGCAGTTGCTGACCGTGCCGCAGCGCGGCGACCTCTCGAACCTCGGCGTGGCCGCGCACCATGTCGTAGGCCCACAGCAACACCACGACCACCAGCAGCTCGCCGATGATCCGCGGGCGCCGGACCGGTGCCACGGCCTGGGCGATCGGTTGCGGGCGGGTGCTCGGCCCCGCCCCCAGTACCCGGCCGCGGGAGGAGCTCATACGATATTCGAACATATCCCCATCGCTTCCGGTGGCACCCCGACGCCTGCCGCGACCGCTCCGTAGCGCGGTGACCGCGGCCTGCACCTCTGACCTTCGCATGGCAGCCCGGGCCGGCGCAGGCAGCCGCCCCGTCCGACTCGCACGATTGTGGCAGAGGGCGCCGACAAGGCGTCAATCGGCGAACGTGCCCGCTGCCGCTATCGTGCAGGCGCGAGGCTGGCCGGCAGAGCCGAGTGAGCTGGAGAGGAAGTACGCGATGACGATCACCCCACCCTCCGGAGCCGATCCGGCGGTACTGCGGCTGAGCGCCTTCACCCGCGACGGCGCGGGCGGCAATCCGGCCGGGGTGGTGCTCGACGCCGGCGCGCTGGGTGAGCGGCAGATGCTGGCCCTGGCCGGGCAGGTCGGCTACTCCGAGACGGTGTTCGTGACCGACGGGCCGCCCGAGCCGGGCCGGCGCCGGTACGCCGTGCGCTATTTCTCCCCGCTGGCCGAGGTGCCGTTCTGCGGCCACGCCACCGTCGCCCTCGGTGCCGCACTGGGTGGGGTGCTGGGGGCGGGCGAGCTGGAGCTGGACACCCCCGCCGGACCGGTATCGGTGACCACCGGCCAGCACCCGTCGGGACAGTGGTGGGCCCGGTTGGCCAGCGTGCCGGCCCGGCAGCAACAGGTGGACCCGGCGGTGCTGCAGCGTGCCCTGGACTGCTTCGGCTGGTCCACCGACGTCCTGGAGCCGGGGCTGCCACCGATGCTCTGCTTCGCCGGGGCCTGGCACCTGGCGCTCAGCCTCGCCGAGCGCGTAACCCTGGAGACGATGAGCTACGACTTCGCGGCACTGCAGGAACTGTGCGCCGCCCAGGGCTGGACGACGGTGAGCCTGGTGTACCAGGTGAGCCCGGTGCAGTACCTGGCTCGTAACCCGTTCCCGGCCGGCGGGGTGGTCGAGGACCCGGCAACCGGCGCGGCCGCCGCGGCCTACGGCTCCTACCTGGCAGCGCTGGGCGTCGTCCAGCCGCCGGCCCGGTTGCAGATCCTGCAGGGCGAGCAGGTCGGGCGGCCCAGCGAACTGCTGGTCGAGCTGCGCCCGGACCAGGCCTCGGTCTGGGTGACCGGCGCGGTCAGCCCGATCGACTGACACCCGGCAGGCAGGAACCCTGGTACGGGCAGGCACCCCGGCTCGGGCAGGACCCTCGTCGGCTGAGCCTGCCTCGACCGGCATTAGGACTCGCCCGCTGCCGCGCGTACGGTCGGCTGCATCAGTCCGACCAGTTGGCGCACGAGTACGGCAGCGTCGAAGTGAGGTAGCTTTTTTTGGCACCGGTGGAGTGCGTGCTGCCCTGAGGACCCTGCGACAACATCGATGTGGCCCTGCGCCGGGCGGGCATCGCGAGAAAGTGAGCTTGCTGTGGCGCTGAAGCAAACGTCCTGGACATCGCAATCCCTCAGTGAGCTGGCAGGCTTGTTCGCAGAGCTCGGCCGGGAGCTGCTGACCGAGCACAGCCTGGACGGCACTCTCGAACTGATCGGTGAGCGCGCCGTCAAGCTGGTGCCGGCAGCGCAGCACGCGGCCATCAGCCGCGGCCGCAACGGCCGGTTCGAGACGGTCGGAAGCACCAGTGAGCTGCCGCCGAAGGTCGACCAGATCCAGTACGACCTCGGCAGCGGTCCCTGTGTGGACGCCGCCGAGGACGGCGAGACCTACCGGTCGAGCAACCTGCCGGCCGACCAGCGCTGGCCCGAGTTCGGCCGGCGGGCGGCGGCCGAGCACGGCGTCCTCAGCATGCTCTCGGTCCGGCTGTTCCTGGAGGACGACGACCTGGTGGCCGCCCTGAACCTCTACTCGTCGGCCACCGACGCCTTCGACGACGACGACCAGACCCTGGTCACGCTGCTGGCCACCCACGCCTCGATGGCGATGGCCAGCGCACGGCTGCACGAGCAGGTGGACCACCTCGAGCGCGCCCTGCAGAGCAACCGGGGGATCGGTGTGGCCATGGGGGTGCTGATGCACCGGTACAAGATCACCCAGATCGAGGCGTTCGACCTGCTCCGGATGGCCAGCCAGCACGGGCACCGTAAGCTGGTGGAGGTCGCGATCGACGTAACCGAGACCGGTACCCTGGAGTTGCCGCCGTTGCCCGGTCGTGCGAACGTTCGATCCTCCGGGTGAATGAGCTCATGCCGGGGCCCTGCCTCAGTCGTGGCAGGCCACTCCGGTGATTATTTGCGATCAGAAACCGTACAGGCTTAAAGGATTGCAGTGAACGCACAAGAGCAATGGCGCGCGCTACTTCGCGCGACTTCGCAGCCGGCTGCTTCCGCTGAGCTGGCGGGCCTGCTCCAGCAGGCGGTCCGGCTCGGCTCGCAACTGACTCCCGAGGCAGTCAGCTGCAGCATCACCGAGATGGACGGTGGCAACACGCGCGGCGTGGCGTACCGCACACCGGTGTATTCCGATCAGCTCGCCCTGGATCTGGACCGGGCGCAGTACCAGGCAGGCGACGGCCCGTGCATGGCCGCCGCTCGCGAGCAGCAGCGCCAGAATTTCGACGCGACGGTGGACGGCACCCGGTTCCCCGGCTTCACCGAGGCGGCGATCGGGCGAGGGGTTCGCAGCTCGATCTCGCTGCCGCTGCCGCTCGGCTCACCCCACCGGTCGGCGGCGATCAATCTCTACGCCTCTTCGCGGCATGCCTTCGAGGCCGAACAGCCGCGGGCGGCCGCCGACCTGCTGGCCCGTTGCGTCTCGATCCTGCTGAACTCCGACGACGCCAGTCGCGCGGCCGAGAAGGCGGCCGACGCCAGCCTGCAGGCCGCGCGAGCCCGCGCCCGGCTGATCGCCGACGCCGAGGCGGTGCTGATGGCCACCCACTCGGTGGACCGACCCGACGCCATGGCCATCCTGATCCGGCGGTCGAAGGCCGAGCGCCGCAGCGTCTTCCAGATCGCCGCCGAGCTCGTCGCAACCGAAGGGGTGACGCGGTGACCGCCACCGAGTCCGGCCTGAGCCTGCAGGCCGGCATGCGGCTGTCGGGCATGACCTACGCGGAGCTGTGGCTGCGCTACGTCGCCGTCAGCGGCACCATCGGCGAACTGGAGCTGGAGGCCTACGTGCTCGGCCTGCTGGTCGCCGATGACTACCAGCACAACCTGATCGCCCAGGCCCTCAACGAGTACTTCCTCGACATCGGCCAGGACCTGCCGGTCGCCTACCGCGACACCGCGCACGCCGGCTGACCCGACCGGCAGCGAGGCACCGGCAAGCAGCGCCGGTCGTTGCGGCCAGGACGGGTAGGAGCGAACTCGCCATGGCCGATACGCCGGGGGAGCGGGTGACGGGAATCGAACCCGCACAATCAGTTTGGAAGACTGAGACTCTGCCATTGAGCTACACCCGCATACGCCCGCGAATCCCAGCCGTACCGGGCCGCTCCTGCCTGGTGGCCCAGCCCGGGGTACTCCCGAGTGCCCGGACAGCCTAGCGCGTGCCGGTGACCGACCGAACACCCGTACACTGGCCGATCGGGGCGCATGCCCTGCCTGTGCTCCGCGCCGCGGCCGACCCGGCCGCGGCACGTGGATGCAGGTGCCGGGGTGTAGCGCAGCTTGGTAGCGCACTCGCTTTGGGAGCGAGGGGCCGCAGGTTCAAATCCTGTCACCCCGACGAGCTTGACCCGCATGTCCGTCGAGGCACCTATCGACACCGAGTCCGACCGGGGAACGTCGCCCGGGCACCATTGAGCTAATTGCCGTTATCTGCCGAGGAGCGAAGAGCACACCGTGAAGAGCAGCGTCGAAACCCTGAGCCCGACCCGCGTGAAGCTCGCGGTCGAGGTGCCTTTTGACGAGCTGAAGTCCAGCCTGGACGAGGCTTACAAGGCCATCGGGACGCAGGTCCGGGTGCCCGGCTTCCGTCCCGGCAAGGTTCCGGCCCGGATCATCGACCAGCGGGTCGGCCGGGCCGCGGTGCTGGAGGAGGCGATCAACAAGGCGCTGCCCAAGGCCTACTCCGATGCGGTGCGCGAGACCGGCGTCAAGGCGCTGGGCCAGCCCGAGATCGAGGTCACCACGCTGGAGGACAACGACCACATCGCCTTCACCGCCGAGGTGGACGTCCGTCCCGAGATCGCGGTTGCCGGCTACAACAGCCTGGCGGTCACGGTGGCCGACGCGAGCGTCACCGACGACGAGGTCGCCGAGCAGTTCGAGGAACTGCGGGCCCGGTTCGGCACCCTCAAGGGCGTCGACCGCGAGGTGCGCACCGGAGACTTCGTCTCCCTGGACCTGACCGCCACCGTCGACGGGGTCGAGGTGGAGGGCGGCTCGGCGCAGGGGCTGTCCTACGAGGTCGGCTCGGGCAACCTGATCGAGGGCCTGGACGAGGCAATCCTGGGCAAGAACGCCGGCGACTCGGCGAGCTTCTCCTCGACGCTGGCCTTCGGCGAGCACGCCGGCTCGGCCGCCGAGATCACCGTCCTGGTCAATTCGGTCAAGGAGCGCGAGCTGCCCGAGGCCGATGACGACTTCGCTCAGCTGGCCTCGGAGTTCGACACCGTCGAGGAGCTGCGGGCCGACCTGAAGTCCCGGTTGGACCGGGTCAAGGTGCTCGGCCAGGGCGCCGAGGCGCGCGACAAGGTGCTGGAGCTGCTGGTCGCCCAGACCGAGGTGCCGCTGCCGGAGTCGGCGGTGCAGGCCGAGGTCGAGTGGCGCGAGCACGACGTGGTGCACCAGCTCGGCCACGACGACGCGGCCTTCGAGCAGTACCTGCAGACCGAGGGCAAGTCCCGCGAGGAATTCACCGCCGAGCTGCGCGAGGTCGCCGAGAAGGCGGTCAAGACCCAGTTCATCCTGGACTCGATCGCCGACGCCGAGGCGGTGGCGGTCTCCGACGCCGAGCTGACCGAGTACATCGTGCGGCAGGCGCAGCGCTACGACATGGCCCCGCAGGAGTTCGCCGACCAGATCGTCCAGGCCGGCAACATCGCCGCGCTGGTGGCCGATGTCCGGCGCAACAAGGCACTGGCCACCGTGCTCGAGTCGGCGAGCGTGACCGACGAGTCGGGCAATCCGGTCGACCTGACCGCGCTGTCGACCCCGCAGGGCCAGGCTGACCTCGACGAGCTCGAGGACGCGGTCGAGCAGGCGGCGGCCGCTGCCGAGGCGGCCGGCGACGAGCAGTCCGACACCGACCCGGCCGGCGCCCACCGGGCCGAGGACGCCTAGCCACCGACTCCGGCCGTCCGGCCAGGTCGGTGTGCTGACGCAGCCGAGGTAGCAGCGACGTGTCCGAGGCGGCTCAGGACCCCTTTGATGCCCTGAGCGAACGACACCGCCTGGGAGCACTGACTGTCGTGCCGGGCCATTAGGGTCGAGTCAGATCCACTTTTGACGGAAAGGAACGCCAGTGAGCCCCTTTGACGCCCAGCGCGGTCAGCACGCCGGGTTCGACCGTTCGGGTGCCAGCGCTCGTTCGGAACCGATCCGGATCATCGAGGCGCGCAGCCCCGGCGCCGGCATGAACCTCAACGACTCGATCTATGACCGGCTGCTGCGGGACCGCATCATCTTCCTCGGCCAGGTGGTCGACGACGACATCGCCAACCGGCTGTGCGCGCAGCTGCTGCTGCTGTCGGCCGAGGACTCCACCCGCGACATCAACCTCTACATCAACTCCCCGGGCGGCTCGGTCACGGCCGGCATGGCGATCTTCGACACCATGCAGTTCGTCGAGTGCGACGTGGCGACCTACGCCCTGGGCATGGCCGCCTCGATGGGGCAGTTCCTGCTCTCGGCCGGCCAGCGCGGCAAGCGCTACGCCCTGCCGCACGCCCGCATCATGATGCACCAGCCCTCGGCCGGCATCGGTGGTACCGCCTCGGACATCGCGATCCAGGCCGAGCAGTTCAAGCTCACCAAGGCCGAGATGGCCCGGCTGATCGCCGAGCACACCGGCCAGACCGTCGAGCAGATCCAGGCCGACTCCGAGCGCGACCGCTGGTTCACCGCCCAGCAGGCGCTGGAGTACGGATTCGTCGACCACGTGGTCAGCCGGGTCGCTCAGATGAGCAACGGCTCCGCCCCCGCGCCGGCCTAAAGGAGACCAACCATGAGTGAGCTGTACACCCCCGGCAGTGCCGGCTGGGCTCGTCCGTCGGGACTGGCCACCGGCTCGATGCCGTCCAGCCGGTACGTGCTGCCGTCCTTCGTCGAGCGCACCAACTACGGGATGAAGGAGTCAAA
>JAVEEO010000025.1 GCA_030840415.1 Pseudonocardiales bacterium
CCTGCGGCTGCTCAGCTACTTCACCGGACGCAACAACTAGTCATCCGGACGCCTTCAGTCCGGGAATGACCAGCAAGTAATACCAAGTCGGCCCCGTCCCTCAACGTCGAGGGACGGGGCCGCACCACGTTCTGGGCTCCGGGCTTACACCTGCCGGCGCGAGAACGCTAGGACAGCCGCTCCAGGATCATCGCCATGCCCTGGCCGCCGCCGACGCACATGGTCTCCAACCCGAACTGCTTGTCGTGGTGCTGCAGTGAGTTGATCAGGGTGGTGGCGATCCGGGCGCCGGTCATGCCGAACGGATGGCCGACCGCGATGGCGCCGCCGTTGACGTTGACCTTGTCCAGGTCCACGCCCAGCTGTTGGTAGGACGGGATCACCTGGGCGGCGAAGGCCTCGTTGATCTCGACCAGGTCGATGTCGGAGACCGCCATGCCGGCCCGGGCCAGCGCCTGCCGGGACGCCTCGACCGGTCCCAGCCCCATGATCTCCGGCGACAGCGCGGTGAGCCCGGTGGAGACGATCCGGGCCAGCGGGGTGATGCCGAGCTCGGCGGCCTTGGTGTCGCTCATGATGACCAGCGCCGCCGCCCCGTCGTTGAGCGGGCAGCAGTTTCCGGCGGTGACCAGCCCGTCCGGCCGGAACACCGGCTTGAGCTGCGAGACCGCCTCGTACGTCACCCCGGCGCGCGGGCCGTCGTCGGTGCTGACCACCTCGCCGGACGGCAGCGTGACCGGGGTGATCTCCTTGGCCCAGAAGCCGTCCGCGATTGCCTTCTCGGCCAGGTTCTGCGACCGGACGCCGAAGTGGTCCATCTCCTCGCGGCTGACCCCCATCAGCCGGGCCAGGTTCTCGGCCGTCTGGCCCATCGGGATGTAGGGGTCGGGCAGGTCACCGCGCTCGCGCGGGTCCTGCCAGCCCTCGGCACCTTCGGCGGCTACCTTCGCGGTCCGCTCCTGGGCCGCTGCGAACCGCGGGTTCTTGGTGTCGGGCAGCCCGTCGGAGGAGCCTTTGGTAAATCGCGAAACGGCCTCCACGCCGGCGGAGATGAAGACGTCACCCTCGCCGGCCCGGATCGCGTGCATCGCCATCCGGGTGGTCTGCAGCGAGGACGCGCAGTACCGGGTCACCGTGGTTCCGGGCAGGAAGTCGTAGCCCAGCAGGGTGGCCACGATCTTGGCCATGTTGTAGCCCTGCTCGCCGCCGGGCAGCCCGCAGCCCAGCATCAGGTCGTCGATGTCGTGCGGGTCCAGCTGCGGCACCTTGGCCAGCGCCGCGGTGATCATCTGCGCGACCAGCTCGTCGGCCCGCATGTCGACCAGCGAGCCCTTGGCCGCCCGTCCGATCGGCGACCGGGCGGTGGCGACGATGACTGCCTGCGGGGTGCTTGACATGGGACGTCTCCTTCTCGAGCTTGCTGGAACCGGCTGGCAGGCAGCGCTGAAACGCGCTGGTCCACCCCCGCTAGTCCACCATGGTGGCAGGGGTGAAACTCTCCTCGCCGCCGGAGGTGGGCGGTATCACGGTGGCCGCCCGGCGGCGGATGAGCCGGGCCCACGGGCCCCGCCGGCCGGTCGACTCGCCGTGCACCTGCGCGGGCGCCACCTCGGTACCGGGCAGCCCGGCAGCCCGGGCCGCCGCCTTGGCCAGCGGCCGGGCCCGGGTCGAGGTGAACGGCGCGGGCGCCTCCGAGACCGTGCTCAGCCCCAGCGCGGCGGCGGCCGAGGGCAGCAGCACCTCGGCGGCCCGGGCGTAGCCGAGCGCGGAGGGATGGAACTGGTCCTCGGAGAAGTAGTCCCGGCTGCTCTCGAACTCCGGTCCCAGGATGTCGCCGAGGCTGACCGCCCGGCCGCCGGCGGCCACCACCGCCACCGCCTGGGACGCCGCCAGCGTCCGGGACAGCCGGCGGGCCAGCCAGCGCAGCGGCTGGGCGATCGGGCGGACGGTGCCCAGGTCCGGGCAGGTGCCCACCACCACCGCCAGATCGTGCTCGGCCAGCGTGGTCAGGGCCGCGGTGAGGTGGCGCACCGACTCCGAGGCCCGCACCCGATGGGTCACGTCGTTGGCCCCGATCATGATCACCACCAGGTCGGCCCGCTCGGTCAGCACCAGCTCGACCTGGCGCCCCAGCGTCGAGCTCTGCGCGCCGACCACCGCGACGTTGCGCAACCGCACCGGCCGCTGGGCCAGCGCGGACAGCCCGAGCGCCATCTGGGCACCCGGGGTCTCGGCGTCGGTGTGCACGCCGTAGCCGGCGGCCGAGGAGTCGCCGAGCATCGCCAGCAGCAACGGCGGCTCGTCGGCCGGCACCCCGGGGGCCGTCCACACCCCGTCGGCCCTGGGCGGGTCGGTCTCGGCCGGCTGGATCCGGCGCCGGGCCAGCTTCGTCTCGCCCCAGATCACGCCGGCCGCGGCCGCGCTGAGCGCCCCCAGGCTGCCGGTTCCGAAGGCAGCGGCGGTCACCACCCGGCGTGCCCGCGAAGCCCGGCTCATGCTGCTGCCTCCTGTATCGACCGGTTGTTGTCACCGAATCGTCGTGCCGAGGTTAGCCTTTGCCTCATGCGCTACTACACCTCGCTTGTCGACCTCATCGGCAACACCCCGCTGGTCCAACTCCGCAGCCTCACCAGTCACCTCGATCCGGCCACCGCACCGCTGGTGCTGGCCAAGGTCGAGTACTTCAATCCCGGCGGATCGGTCAAGGACCGGATCGCGCTGCCGATGATCGAGGCCGCCGAACGGTCGGGTCAACTCAAGCCCGGCGGGACGATCGTCGAGCCGACCTCGGGCAACACCGGCGTGGGCCTGGCCATCGTCGCCCAGCAGCGCGGCTACTCCTGCATCTTCGTGCTGCCGGACAAGGTCTCGCCGGAGAAGATCAACCTGCTGAAGGCCTACGGGGCCGAGGTGGTGGTCTGCCCCACCGCCGTGGCGCCGGAGGACCCGCGCTCCTACTACCAGGTCTCGGACCGGCTCGCCCGCGAGGTGCCCGGCGCCTGGAAGCCCGACCAGTACTCCAACGTCAACAACTCCCGGGCCCACTACGAGAGCACCGGCCCGGAGATCTGGGAGCAGACCGAGGGACGGCTCACCCACTTCGTGACCGGTGTCGGTACCGGCGGCACCATCTCGGGCACCGGCCGCTACCTCAAGGAGATGTCGGCCAACCGTCCCGGCGGCCCGGTCAAGGTGATCGGAGCCGACCCGGAGGGTTCGGTGTACTCCGGCGGCACCGGCCGTCCCTACCTGGTCGAGGGCGTCGGCGAGGACTTCTGGCCGGAGAACTACGACCGCAGCGTCGCCGACGAGATCATCGCGGTGTCGGACGGCACGTCGTTCGAGATCACCCGGAGGCTGGCGCGCGAGGAGGGCCTGCTGGTCGGCGGTTCCTGCGGCATGGCGGTCGCCGCGGCGCTGCGGGTCGCCGAGCGGGCCGGCCCGGACGACGTGATCGTGGTGCTGCTGCCCGACGGTGGCCGGGGCTACCTGTCGAAGGTGTTCTCCGACACCTGGATGAGCGACTACGGCTTCCTCGACACCAGCGCCGAGACCACCGTCGGCGAGGTGCTCACCGCCAAGAGCGGCGACACCCCGGCGCTGGTGCACGCGCACCCGAACGAGACCGTCCGCGAGGCCATCGACATCCTGCGCGAGTACGGGGTGTCGCAGTTGCCGGTGGTCGGCGCCGAGCCGCCGGTGACGGCCGGCGAGGTGGTCGGCTCGGTGTCGGAGAAGGCGCTGCTGGACGCGCTGTACGCCGGCGAGGCGTCGCTGTCGGACCCGCTGGACAAGCACATGTCGGCCGGGCTGCCGATCATCGGTTCCGGCGAGCCGGTCCGCCGGGCGGTCGAGGCGCTGGGCGGCGCGGACGCCCTGCTGGTGCATGTCGACGGCAAGCCCGCCGGCGTGGTCACCCGGCAGGACCTGCTGGGCTACCTGGTCAGCAAGTAGAGGTCAGCAAGTAGAGGTCAGCAAGTAGGCGTCAGCAAGTAGGCGGCAGCAAGTAGGTAGCGGACGGCCCGGTTACAGCGCGGCGGCCAGCTTCACGGCCGCCTGCTGTACCCGGTCCACCGCCGTGCCGAAGTCGGGTTGGTGCTGGCTCAGCACGACCATCAGGACCTGGTGACCGCCGACCCGGACGATCCCGCCGCTGTTGACCGCCCACCGTCCCTGGTCGTCGTCCACGCCGAGCCAGCCGTTCTTGAGCGAGGTGTCGCTGTCGGGATCGGCGGCGGCGCTGACCCCCCAGCGCTGGTCGGCCTCCACGTCGGCCATCAGCGCCAGGGCGGACTGCCGCGAGGTCGCGTTCAGTGGCGAGCCGGTCGAGGCCAGGGCCCGCAGCAGCATCAGCTGGTCATCGGCCGAGGTGGTCGACAGCCCCCACAGTCCCTCGGTGTTGATCGCGGTGCGGCGCAGGCCGAGCACACCGTTGTAGCCGCGCAGGCCGGCGTCCCTGCCGATCAGCCTGAACAGCCGGTCGGCGGCGCCGTTGTCGCTGTGCTCGATCATCAGCTCGACGTCATCCTCCTGGCCGTCGGTGAGCGGCTGGCCACTGCGCTGGCGCTGGTAGAGCAGGGTTTCCAGGATGTCGAGCTTGGCCAGGCTGGCCAGCACCATGCCACCGCCGGCGCCGGCCCGGGCGGACCGTCCGGTGGCCAGGTCCAGGGCGGCCACCGAGTAGGAGCTGCCGGTCCCGAACAGCCCGTCCAGCTCGGTGGCGAGCTCACCGGTCGGTGACGGCGTGGCCGTCCGGATCGGTGCCGAACTGGTCGCCGACGCGGAACTGGCCAGCGCGGAGCTGGACTGTGCGGAATTCGACGCCGAGCTGACCCGCCCTGCCGGCCAGCTGACCTGCGACCCGGCGGCACCGGGTCGACCGTCGGATCCGGCCGCGCTGGCGCAACCGGCGCTCACCAGCACAGCCGCGATCGCCAGCGCCGCGCTGAGCCGTCCGGTTCTCATCTGTGGATCATGGCCTACGAAGTGACGGCCACCCGGTCAGGACGCGGGGTTCGTTGCCTCACAGACTGTGATCCGGGCGAAACCCGAATGCGGAAAGCACGGCGCGGATGGGCAGTAATCTGGGCACCATGGTTCTCTCCATCGACGACAGCGACGCATCCGGCCGGCTCGGCTTCAACTCCCGTGCGATCCATGCCGGCCAGGAACCGGACTCGCTGACCGGATCGGTCGCGGTGCCGATCTATCAGACCTCGACCTACAAGCAGGACGGCGTGGGCGGCACCCGCGGCGGCTACGAGTACAGCCGGTCCGGCGACCCGACCCGCACGGCGCTGGAGGAGTGCCTGGCTGCGGTGGAGGGTGGCGCCCGCGGCCTGGCCTTCGCCTCCGGGCTGGCCGCCGAGGACACCTTGCTGCGCACGCTGTGCGTGCCCGGTGACCACATCCTGCTGCCCGACGACGCCTACGGCGGCACCTACCGGCTGGTCGCCCGGGTGTTCGCCCGGTGGGGCATCGAGTACACCCCGGTCGCCATGCACGACCCGGCCGCGGTGGCCGCGGCGATCCAGCCCAACACCCGGCTGATCTGGGTGGAGACGCCCACCAATCCGCTGCTCAACATCGTCGACATCGCGGCCCTCGCCGAGATCTCGCGGCAGCACCAGACCGTGATGGTGGTCGACAACACCTTCGCCTCGCCGTACCTGCAGCAGCCGCTGGCGCTCGGCGCCGACGTGGTGGTGCACTCCACCACCAAGTACCTGGGCGGGCACTCCGACGTGGTCGGTGGCGCGCTGGTGACCCGCGACGCCGAGCTCGGCGAGCAGTTGGCCTTCCACCAGAACGCGATGGGTGCGGTCAGCGGGCCGTTCGACGCGTGGCTGGTGCTGCGCGGCATCAAGACCCTGGGCGTCCGGATGGACCGGCACTGCTCCAACGCCGAGCAGGTCGTGCGGTTCCTCAGCGAGCACCCGGCCGTGTCGAGCGTGCTGTACCCGGGCCTACCCCAGCACCCCAACCATGACGTCGCCGCCCGGCAGATGACCGGCTTCGGCGGCATGGTGTCCTTCCGGATGCGCGGCGGCGAGGAGGCGGCGCTCAAGGTCTGCGGGCTGACCCAGCTGTTCACCCTCGGCGAGTCCCTCGGCGGCATCGAGTCGCTGATCGAGCACCCGGGCCGGATGACGCACGCCAGCGTCGCCGGGTCGCCGCTGGAGGTGCCCGGCGATCTGATCCGGCTGTCGGTGGGCATCGAGAACATCGAGGACCTGCTGGCCGATCTCCACGCGGCGCTGGCCTGAGCCAAGCGGCTTCGGCAGCACACGGGGCAGGCAGCGGTGCGGGTCCCGGCAGGCTCCGGATGGCTGGCGGCGGCGAGCCTGGCCGCTTTCACGCTGGTGGCCTGGGCCGCCCGGGCCCGTCCGGGCGGCTCCGGCGCACTGCCGGCCACCGGTAGGGCCGGCGCGCCCAGCGGCCTGGTCAGCAGCCCGACCCCGCCGGTCGACAACCCGGCACTGAGCCACCCGCGAGGTGACGGCCTGCCGGTGCCCTGGTCGTTCCTGGGCCTGCTGCTGGCCGCGGCCGCGCTGCTGGCGGTGATCTGGCTGCTGGTGCTGTTCGGACCGCGGCTGCCCGGCTGGCAGCGCCCCGGGCGCGGCCGCAGGCCGATCCGGCCCGACGAGCCCGCCCCGGCCGACCTGGCCCGCCAGGTCTCGGACACGCTGGGCGGCACCCTGACCGGACTGGCCGGCGGCCAGATCCGGGATGCGGTCATCCTGTGCTGGTACCGGCTGCAGCAGACCGCCGAGGCCGCCGGGCTGCGCCGGTCACCGGCCGACACCTCCGCCGAGCTGGCCGACCGGCTGCTGGCCACCCTGCCGCTGAGCGAGGAGCCGCTGAACCGGCTGGCCGCGCTGTACCGCGAAGCCCGCTTCTCCAGCCACCCGATCCCGGCCGCGGCCGTCCGCCAGGCACAGGCCGACCTGGCCCGGCTGCGTTCCGAACTCGCGTTCGCCGCCGGTGTCCGGCAACCGGACGGCCAGCCCGCCGGCGCCGAGCACAGGCCGGCCGGCGCCGAGCGCGATCGTCACCGGCCCGGCGGCAATGGCTAGGCCGCCGTCCCGGCCGGTTCGGCGGCTGCTGGTGGCCGCCGGCCTGGGGCTGGCCGCGGGCGTCGTGGTGCTGGTGATCGGCACCGCCGCGGGGGGCCGGCCGGAGCCGGAGTTGTGCGTCGGGATCGGCGTGGCGGCGGCGGTGCTGGTGCAACTGGTGCGCGAGACCGCCGCCGACCCGCAGCCGCCACCCGAACCCGGCGAGCTGGCCGAGCCACCGGCCGGCAACGAGTACCTCAGCAGGCTGCGGCAGCTGGAGCGCCGGCTCGAGGCGGCCAGCACCGACGGCTCGAAGTACGACCGCAACGTGCGCCCGGTACTGGCCCGACTGGCGACCGACCGGTTGCGCCAGAAGTATGGGATCCACCCCGGCCGGCAGCCTGCCCAGGCCAGACAGGTGCTAGGAGAGCAGTTGTGGTCGCTGACGATCGCGCCGACCGCCCAGGCCAGCCCGGCGCCCAGTCACGCCGAGCTGAGCGCGCTGGTGGCCCGGATCGAGGCGCTGTGACCGCCGGCACCGGCCCTATCAGCGCGCCGGCGGCCGCGCAGGCCTGCGACCGGGTGCTGGCCGAGGTGGGCCGGGCGGTGGTCGGCAAGCGCGGCCGGCTGGCGCTGGTGCTGGCCGGCATCCTGGCCGGCGGCCACGTCCTGATCGAGGACAACCCGGGCCTGGCCAAGACCCTGACCGCTCGCTCGTTCGCGCAGGCACTCGGCCTGGAGTTCCGCCGGATCCAGTTCACCCCTGACCTACTGCCCTCCGACATCACCGGCTCGTTCGTCTACGACCAGCAGAGGGCTGAGTTCGCATTCCGGCCCGGGCCGCTGTTCGCCGGCCTGGTGCTGGCCGACGAGATCAACCGGACGCCGCCCAAGACCCAGGCGGCGCTGCTGGAGGCGATGCAGGAGCGCCAGGCCACCGTGGAGGGCCGCACCTTCGCGCTGCCCGAGCCGTTCCACGTGATCGCCACCGCCAACCCGATCGAGTACGAGGGCACCTATCCGCTGCCCGAGGCCCAGCTGGACCGGTTCCTGCTGCGGGTGTCGTTCGGCTATCCCAGCCAGGACGAGGAGTGGCAGGTACTGCAGCGCCGGATGGCGCGCCGGGCCGAGGCGATCATCCTGGACCCGGTGCTCGACGCCGCCGGCCTGCTCGCGGTGCAGCGGGTGGTGGAGGGCATCGAGGTCGAGGAGAGCGTCGGACGCTACTGCGTGGCGCTGGTCGACGCGACCCGGTTCCATCAGCACCTGCTGGTGGGCGCCTCGCCGCGGGGCGCGCTGGCGCTGCTGCTGGTGGCCCGGGCCTACGCGCTGATCAACCACCGCGACTTCGTGACCCCCGAGGACGTCAAGGCCGTCGCGGTGGCGGCGCTGGCGCACCGGGTCACGCTGCGCCCGGAGATGTGGATGCGGCAGCTCATGCCGGCCGAGGTGATCTCGGCAGTGCTGGCCGAGGTACCGGCGCCGGCCACCGGCACCGACCGGCCCCGGCTGCCCTCGGCGAGCCGGACGTGAGCGCGAGCCGGCCATGACCGCGAGCCTGCGGTGACCGCCGGGCCGGCCGGCGGCGGCCCGGTGGGTGGCCGACCGGCCGGCGGACCGGCCAGCGGCGGCCCGGTGGGTGGCGGCCGGCCCGAGGACCCGGCAGCGGGCGTGCGCTGGTCGCCGACGGTGGCACTGGGCTCGGCGCTCGGCAGCGTCGCGCTGCTGCTGGGCTTCGCGGTGCTGCTGGGCCGCCAGGACCTGCTGCTGCTGGCGCTGCCGCTGGCGGTGGGAACCGTGCTGCCGCTGCTGAACCGGGCCCACCAGCTGCCGGTGCTGCGGGTGCGGACCGGCGCCGCCACCCTCTTCGAGGGCCAGTCGAGCACCTTCAGCCAGCAACTGTCGGTTCCCGACGCACTCGATGTGATCCGGTTGCGGACCCACCTGGAGGGCTGGATCGAACTGCCCGACGGCGGCCAGGACTTCTGCACCGCGGCCGGTCCTGGTGCCGAGATAGGCTTCGAGCACCGGCTGTTCGCGCCGCGCTGGGGCCGCGGCCGGATCGGCCGGGTGGGCATCACCGCCACCGCCGCGCACGGCCTGCTCCGCGCTCGGCTGACCGATCCCGCGATGGTGTCGGTGGCCACCATCCCGTTGCGGGCGGAGTTCTCGGCCACCGACGTGGTGCCGACCGCGGTGGGCCTGGTCGGCGGGCACCGCTCTCGCCGGATCGGGGAAGGGGTGGACCCGGCCGGCGTGCGCCGCTTCGCCGCCGGTGACCGGCTGCGCCGGATCCACTGGCCGGTGTCGCTGCGGACCGGCGAGCTGCACGTCACCACCACCTACTCCGACCGCGACACCGAGGTGGTACTGGTGCTCGACTCCGCGGTCGAGGTGGGCCTGAGCGCCGGCTCGGAGTCGGCCAGCAACCTCGACATCGCGGTGCGGGCCGCCGCGTCGATCGCCGAGCACTACCTGCGCCACGGTGACCGGGTGGCGGTGCTGGACCTGGGCCGGGCGGGCCGGCCGGTCCGGGCCCGGACCGGGCAGGCGCACCTGTTCCGGATCCTGGACCTGCTGCTGGACGTCCGGACCGCGCCGGTCAGCGAGCTCGCGGTCGGCCGTGCGCTGGCCAGGATTCCCAGCCGGGCGCTGGTGGTGGTGCTGAGTCCGCTGCTGAACACCGCGGTGGCGGCCGAGGCGGCGGGGCTGTCCCGGGCCGGGCGGTCGGTGCTGGTGGTCGACACGCTGCCGGCCGACGTGCGCCTGCCCGAGCCCGGACCGTGGCTGGAACTGGCCTGGCGGCTGCAGCTGATCGAGCGGAGCAACCTGGCGGCCGCACTGGCCGATCATGGCGTGCCGGTGGTGCCCTGGTTGGGCAGCGGCAGCCTGGACCAGGTGCTGGTCGGGCTCAGCCGGAGCGCCCGGGCGGCTCGGGTGCACCGGTGAACCGGCTGCTGGCCGGTCTGCCCGAGTCGGCCCGGGCCGGGCGGCGCCCCGGAGTCGCCGGACCGGCCGTGCGGCTGGTCATCGCGCTGGCCGGGCTGGCGTTGCTCGCCATTCCGGCCGAGCACGATCCGGTGTGGACGACCCTCACCGTCATCGGCGTGCTGGTCGCGATCGGCAGCCCGGATCAGGCTGGCGCCGGGCTCGGGCTCGGCGCGGCGATCGGCGGCTGGTTCGCCGCCTACGGCTGGGACGGAACGCCGCCGCTGGCCGACGTGGTGGGTTTCGCGCTCGCGCTGTACCTGCTGCACACGGCCACCGCGCTGGCCGCGGCGGTTCCGCTGGGGGTGCGGCTGCGGGCCGAGGTGCTGCGGCGGTGGCTGTGGCGCTGCCTGGCCGAGCTGGCGGTCGCCGCGGTGCTGGGGGCGGCCAGCTACGGGCTCGGTCGGCCGAGCAGCTCCGGCACGCTGGTGCTGCTCGGGCTGGCGGGCGTGCTGCTGCTGGTCGGCGTCCCGGTGCTGTTGCTGCACCGGAGGCGGAACTGACCGGGCAGCGGCGTCGCTAGGACTCCCGGCGGCGGATCTTGCTGCCCAGCCAGACCAGCGGGTCGTACTTGCGGTCGGCGACCCGTTCCTTCATCGGGATCAGCGCGTTGTCGGTGATCTTGATGTGCTCGGGGCAGACGTCACTGCAGCACTTGGTGATGTTGCAGAAGCCCAGGCCGTGCTGCTCCTGCGCGTCGCGCTGGCGGTCCCGGGCGTCAAGCGGGTGCATGTCCAGCTCGGCGATCCGCATCAGGTAACGCGGACCGGCGAAGGACTCCTTGTTCTCCTCGTGGTCACGCACCACGTGGCAGGTGTCCTGGCACAGGAAGCACTCGATGCACTTGCGGAACTCCTGCGAGCGCTCCACATCGACCTGCTGCATCCGGTAGTCGCCGGCGGCCACTCCGGGCGGCGGCGCGAACGACGGGATCTCACGCGCCTTCTGGTAGTTGAAGGAGACGTCGGTGACCAGGTCGCGGATCACCGGGAACGCCCGCAGCGGCGTGACGGTGATGACGTCGGCCTCGGTGAAGGTCGACATCCGGGTCATGCAGAGCAGCCGAGGACGGCCGTTGATCTCGGCGCTGCACGAGCCGCACTTGCCGGCCTTGCAGTTCCACCGGACCGCCAGGTCCGAGGCCTGGGTGGCCTGCAACCGGTGGATGATGTCGAGGACCACCTCGCCCTCGTTGACCTCGACGGTGAAATCCTGCAGGTCGCCGTTGTCGGCGTCGCCGCGCCAGACCCGGAACTTCGCCTTGTAGCTCATGCCCTAACCTCGCTCTTCGCGCAAGCGCTCATCGCTGGATTCGCTCCGGTCCTCGCTTCGCTGCGATCCTCGCTCATGCGCCCGCCTGGTTCTCTAAGGGAAGTTCCTCGTCGGTCAGGTACTTGCTCAGCTCGTCGCGTTCGAACAGCTCCAGCAGGTCCGGACGGATCGCCGGCACCGGCTTCTCGCTGACCCGGACGTCGCCCATCCCGTCGCTGTCGTGGTCGAGCTCGCAGACCAGGTTGCGCTGCCGCCACTGCGAACTCATCGCCGGGAAGTCGTCGCGGGTGTGGCCGCCGCGGCTCTCCTGCCGCATCAGCGCGGCCCGTGCCACGCACTCGCTGACTGCGATCATGTTCTGCAGGTCCAATGCCAGGTGCCAACCCGGGTTGAACTGCCGGTGGCCCTCGACGCTGACCTGGCGGGCCCGGGCCTTGAGGTCGGACAGCCGATCCAGCGCCTGCCGCATCTCCGGCTCGGTGCGGATGATGCCGACCAGGTCGTTCATGGTCTGCTGCAGTTCCTGGTGCACGGTGTAGGGGTTCTCGCCGGATTCGGTCCGGAACGGTGCCAGCGCGGCGGCCGACGCCGCGGCCACCGACTTGTCGTTGACCGCCGGGTAGGAGCCGGCCAGCGAGGCGACGTACTCGGCCGCCCCGACACCGGCCCGGCGGCCGAACACCAGCAGGTCCGACAGCGAGTTGCCGCCGAGCCGGTTGGAACCGTGCATGCCACCGGCGACCTCACCGGCGGCGAACAGGCCGGGAACCCCGTCCGCGGCAGCGGTGTCGGGATCGACCTGGACCCCGCCCATCACGTAGTGGCAGGTCGGGCCGACTTCCATCGGCTCCTTGGTGATGTCGACGTCGGCCAGCTCCTTGAACTGGTGGTGCATCGAGGGCAGCCGCCGGGTGATCTCCTCGGCCGGCAGCCGGGTCGAGACGTCCAGGAACACCCCACCGTGCGGCGAGCCGCGACCGGCCTTGACCTCGGAGTTGATCGCGCGGGCCACCTCGTCGCGGGGCAGCAGCTCCGGCGGCCGCTTGTTGTTGTCCGGGTCGGAGTACCAACGGTCGGCCTCGTCCTCGGTCTCGGCGTAGTTCTTGCGGAAGACGTCCGGAACGTACTTGAACATGAACCGCTCGCCGTCGGAGTTGCGCAGCACCCCGCCGTCGCCGCGGACCGACTCGGTCACCAGGATGCCCTTGACAGAGGGCGGCCACACCATGCCGGTCGGGTGGAACTGCACGAACTCCATGTTGATCAGGGTCGAACCGGCCCGCAGCGCCAGCGCGTGGCCGTCGCCGGTGTACTCCCAGGAGTTGGAGGTGACCTTGAAGGACTTGCCGATGCCACCGGTGGCCAGCACCACCGCCGGTGCCCGGAACACCACGAACCGGCCGGACTCGCGCCAGTAGGCGAACGCCCCGGCGACCGCACCGCTGTCGTCGAGCAGCAGTTCGGTGACGGTCAGCTCCGCGAATACCTTGAGCTTGCCGTCCGAGGCCACCCCGCCGCCGTCGTCCTGCTGCAGCGAGACGATC
>JAVEEO010000148.1 GCA_030840415.1 Pseudonocardiales bacterium
TGTCGTCGAGGGGCTATAGCTGCAGACTGCGGCCGGCTGTGCTCGCCGCGCTTCGCCAGCCTCAGGAGACCATCCCGCGGGTGTGATGGTATTCGCGTCAGGACCACAGATGTGACCTCGCAAGACCTTCAGACAGGTCGAACGCCCAGGGGTTCGGCCTGTCGTTGTTTCGGGCAGTGGGTTTGTCTGTGAGTTGACACCCCCGGGCAGGGGTGGGTTCGCGCAAGAACTCACCGATGCCGGTGCCGATGCGCTGGTCACCCGCTCGGCATCCACACGTGCCTACGTCCCACGCTTCCTGCTTTCCCGTCGGCAAGCGTCGCGAATGGTCGTTACGCTCCGCGCGCCACTTGGAGCAGCGTACGGCTCAACCTGCCTCTCCAGCCACCGTTCTTGCCGCGTCACCACGCCTGGGGCGCGCTATCCGAAACGAGGACATCATGCACTGGGACGCGTACACCGTATTCTCGGTCATCTCAGGAACCATTCTGCTGCTCGGCGCACTCGCCGCACCCGGTGTCTCTGTTGGCGAACGGCTCAAGCTCGCCGCCGCCGGAGTGTTCTTCGGTGGGTACGGCATCTACGCCGCCAAGCAGACCTCCGGCACGTTCTACTTCTCCGTGCTCATCTTCATCATTCCTTTCGGTGCCCTGGCCTACATCGCCTACCTCATCCACGAGGCCCGGCAGCAGGTGACGGCGCCGTAGCGAAGCCGAGTATCGGGATGAGGTGCTTTCTGATAGGCACGCCGTCTGCGGCCGCCTTACGCTGCTGCCCTCCACTGCCCGACACGGGGGCGGGCAGTGCTTCGAACAGGCAGGACGCTCGCCGACACACAAGGGAACCAGCCACATGATCGGATCTACCAGCACAATCCGCGCCGCGGCTGTCACCGTCGCTGGATTGTTAGCCGCCACGACTGTCCTCACTGGCTGCGGCAAGCACCTCACCGCCAAGAGCTCGTGCCGAGATTTCCTCAACGCGTCGGCCTCCGAACAGGACGCCGCTGTCAACAAGATCGCCGCCGACCTGCACGCTGGCAACGCGGTCACCCCGCTCGGCAGGCCCAACATCAGCTATCTGTGCGCCAACGCACCGGACATGACCCTCGGTACCGCTATCCAGCACACCGGGTGAACCGCCTCGGTCTGGCGTTCTTCGTGTCGGTGGCGGCGATCGCGAAGTTGTGGGCCGCACCCCCTGACTGGCGGCCGCACCGACCACTTCCAATGGATTAGGCCACGCGCTCACTACCGGATTCCTTGCTTTGTATTAGGCAAGCAGCGCTGTCCGTTCCTAAGCTCACGTCCTGTTCACCACACGGGAGGATTACATGCGGACACGCTTTCCAGTCGCTACGTTCGCGACGGTGACTTTCCACGGCGATGCTGGTGCCTGACGCATCGCCGGTTGCCGGCCCGGGCCGGCCGGCTCTTGATCGGCCTAGTTGCCTCCCGACAGTGCTCACGTCGTTATTCTTCGGGATCTTCGGCCTTTGGCCGGCGGTGCGGCATTCCGCCATGGCGCGCAGCCGCGGCTTGACCACCACCAGGTACTGGGTGGCGTGGATCGTCAGTTGGATTGCCGGCGCTGTGGTACTCGCCGCCGGTCTGATTCTTACAGCTGTGCCTTCGCAGGACCTTTGGCCCAACACGAAGGTCGTGATCGGATCCGTCCTGCTGGTCGTAGCGATTACAGGTATCGGTATCTGGGACGATCTGCGGGCGGAGAGCATTCGTGCCAAGGCCAGGTAGGTCCGCAACAGCGCAGCTTCCACATGATTCACCTATCGCTGATGATTGCGCGTCTATCGCGTGCCGTCCGGGCCGACCCCACGCCGGTGGTCCGGCACAGCAACGTCGGCCGAGGCCACCTATTCTTCATCAGGTTGATGGCGAATAGCTCGGTGCACTGGGATAAATCCGTGTTACTCATTTCATCCGCGAACAACCTCAGCCTGCGGGAATTGGATGAAGCCGTTTCGGACCAGCACGTAAACGTAGTCCGGCTCGGTGACGCTCGCCTGCGGGTGAGAGCCCAGCAGGTACGCGCGAGCGCGAGCAGCCTCCAGGCGCTGATAGACCGCTGCGGTCGACACGCCGAGTCGCCGAGCGGCTGCGTCAAGGGTGTGCGGCACTGGCCCGGCAACCGGGGGCCAACTCAAATGTTGAGGAAAAACAGCTGCAATAGCAGCGGATTGCGCCTTGGTCAGCGGTTTGGGATCAGGGCTCTCGGTCTGGGTGGAGGTAGTACCGAGGCTCCGAGTCGAGCCCGTGCCGGCTTCCAACAGCACCCAATGCTGCACGTCCGACCGGGAGCCGATTATCCGCAAACCCACCCACGGCCAGCTGATCTCCACCGGTCGACCGATGTCCAGCCAGGATGGCGCTTGCCCCCACGGCTGCAGCACGATGCCGTTGGAGTTGGTTGGCTCGATCGACCAGCCCTTGGCCGTCGCCCTGACCGTGAGCGCGCGCCGCGACACTCCGAAGTCGGCTGGTACGACACCGAGTGCCACATCACCCTCACGTCCGATCACCAGGTCAGTGTCAGGTTCGGCCAAAACGGGCTGGCTAACGCTTACGTGATTGCTGGTCATGTCGACCACGCGGGTGCGCAGGGCCGGATTTCCACCGTGCTGCCGATCGTTCATCGTGAGCTCCTAACGGCAATGGCTGGACGCCGGCACATCTTCACATCCACACACTGCATGGCAAGGATCGGGGCCTTTACGCCCCGCCGTCAACTCCGATCAGCAACTGCGCAACCAGGTGCCTCGGAATTCTCGAAGGGGAAAGTTCGTGACTGACAGCGGTACATTCTGGGTTGGGCCTACCGACTCTCCCGAGACGTATCAAATGGATGCGCTGCTCGGCGGTGGTGGCGAAGGAGAGGTCTGGCGCGGAGTTCTGCCACTGTCCGACGCTGGACGCCGTCTCGTTGCCATCAAGATCATGCGTGGGGCCGTCGACGACAACGACGCAGCCGGATGGGAGCGCTTCGGGCATCTGCTTCGATCACTTGCCCATCCGGGTCTGGTACGGGTCACCGACGTCTTCCTCGGACCACCGCCGCACCGGCAAGGTGACCCGGCCACGGGTGAGCTGTCTCGCTACGTGGTGATGGACTACGTCGAGGGCCCTGCACTGCGGGACTGGGTCGACGAAAATTCGGCGGCCACTGCCGCCGGTCGGCTGGCCCTCCTGCGGACGGTCGCATCGGCCCTGGACGAGATGCACTCCGGGTCCCGAACCGAGATCCCGGTGGCGCACGGTGATGTCAAACCGGCGAATATCATCGTCGGGCCCACCGGCGGCACGGTACTGGTCGACCTCGGGCTGGCTAGACTGGCTGATGGTCGGGGCGTGTCAGGGCGCAGCAATCCCTATGCCGCACCAGAACTTCGCGAATCCGATGCCCAGGCTACGCCTGCAGGTGATGCTTATGCCTTCGCTGTCACGACCGCCTCGGTGCTCACCGGCCAGGCACCACCGACCGACCAGTCGGGCTTCCTTGACCTGGCCGCGCTGCAGGTGCAACTGCAGATCTCCCCAGTGACTCAGCGTCGTCCGATGCTCGTTCATCAGATCATGAGCGTGCTGGCCACGCCGCCGGAAGGCCGCCCGCCGCACCTACGCCTGTGGCTGGATTCGGCTGCAGATACGCTCTCCCAGATCACCACGCCGCCTTCGGCGGAAGCAGGAGCTGTGCCCGGCGCTATGGTGATCGGCCCTGAGGACGCGACGAGTATCCCCGCCGCCAGCCGGTCAGCGGCTGTGGCAGCGGTGCCGGTGCGCTCTCACCGTCGCCGAAACCTGGTGCTCAGCGCGCTGGTGGTCCTCCTGGTTCTCGCGCTTGGAGGTGTCGCGCTCGGGCTGACGCAGGGTTTCGGGCGGAGGCCGCAGGTCCAGGCCGCGGCCACTTTGCTGCCCCCGACCGGCGGCTCCGTCTCGGACACCAGTACATCGAGCGACTCGAGTTCGCCGACCGGGTTCCCGACTCCGACGGACACCTCCACGCCGACCGAGTCCAACGCTCCGCCCACGGATCCGGTGGGCACGAGCAGCCCCAGCTCGAGCAGCCCATCGTCACTTCCTAGCAATCCCACGCCGCCGACGACCGAGTGGGTGGGTTCCTTGGCGCAGGTCGACTACGACCAGGACAGCCGTCAGGGTTCGGGGTTGGCCGAAGTCGACTCCTACAACACCAACGGTCAGACCTACGCGCATTCCCTGCAGATGCGGAGCGGCTGCGCCAATCGGGACGGCGGGGCCTACTGGGTTGAGTACGACTTGGCGCGGCAATGGTCGCTACTCACTGCGGTGATCGGCCTGCAGGACGATTCACCCGCCAGCTCCACTATGGGCTGGTCGATCTACGGTGATGGCAAGCTGCTTGCCAACGGCTCCCAAACCCTGGGCACGTCACGTTCGGTGAAGGTCTCGGTCAAGAACGTGCTGCGGCTGCGGGTCGAGGTCACCGATCAGACCAGCGTGAATAGTTGTGGGCGCGCGCACATGATTTTCGGCAACCTTCAGCTGACGGCATGAGCCATGGACCTGTCATGTCGCTCGCCCCTCACTTCGACCGCCGCCCTCGCCGCGGTAGCCCTCCTTGCGGCGTGCGGCGGAGGCAGCAATGCCTCACCGGCACCAACCCTGGCGGGGGCATCGGCCTCGACGACCGCACCGTCCGAGTCGGCCACGCCCAGTCCCAGTGACAGCAGCACCGCTCCTGCGGACACCAGCATGAACATCGCCGCCAACTCGACGGCGTTGAACGCTGACGAGATCAACGCCAAGTGCGCCGGCCTGGCGGGGCCGGAAACACCAACCGACAACGAGAGCCCGACAGAAAGCACCATGCCCACGGACGGCACCTACCCGACGGACGGCAGTACCGAGTCCGGCGGCGATGGAAGTGATGCCTCCGGCGCTGGACTCGACAACGGCATGGACGTCAGCGGCAGTGGCCAGCCCATCGCGATCACCAGCCACGGCGTCGTCGTCGTATCCTGTTCCGAGCCGACCAACGCGCTTATCGCGGTCGACATGGTGCACGGCACCGACCTCTGGAACCACGCCGTGCAAGCCGGGGACTCCGGTCCCGACTCAAGCCAGGACACAGTCAGCGACTATCTCCTCGGCATCGGCGAGGAGAACGCGTACGTCCTGTCGGTCACCAGTGTGGCCGCCACCGGGCTGAAGGATGCTTACGTCACCCGCACGGTCTCCGCTGTGGACCTCCAGACCGGCGACACGGCCTGGACCCAACCGCTGGTGCTTGACGAGCGGCAGGACGGTAGCACCACCGGCACGATCACCGAAGTACCT